>PLBX01000385.1 GCA_003135495.1 Acidobacteriaceae bacterium
GCCATGCTTCCCGAAGTTGCGTGCGAAGTCTAAGCGCGGGATTGAGCGATGCAAGCGGACTTTGAAGCACCAGGCTAAGCGCGCGTCCGCGAAGGCCGCGCATTTGACGTTCAGACATGGCAAGCAGGTCCGCGCCCTGAAAGAAAATGCTGCCTTCGACAGCGGCGCGTTGGCGGCCTAGCAAACCGATAATTGCCATCGCGAGCGTGCTTTTGCCGGAGCCGCTCTGGCCGACCAACCCGACGATTTCGCCGCGCGCGATTTCGAGGTTGACGTCCCGCAACACGGGGGCTTTGCCGGGATAGCGGACGGTTAACTGCGCGGAGAGCAGCATTGATGAGGACCCGGATGACGATGTTGTCATAATCTTCCTCGTTTATATGCTCACTTATGTGTTCACTGTGCTTAGCGGCTCGCGCGAGTTGTGGGATTTAGTGTGAGGCGTTCAGCATTCCAGAAAGTTTGCGGCGAAAGTATTCCCGGATCTGCCCCTTCAACCGATTTTGAAACCGCGGACAGCGCGTTGGGATTCACCAGGTAAATAAAAGGCGCCTGTTCCGCGACAATTTCCTGCACTCGATCAAAACTCTCTTTGCGTTTCTTCAGATCAGCCGCCGACGCCTGCATTCGCATGAGCCGATCGATTTCCGCCTCCCACGCGGTTTCTGGAGACTTCTGCAGTGGATTCCAAGCATGATTTTCCGCCGAGCTCAGCCAAATGTTCATTTGCCCATTAGGATCTAGATCGTCGTTGCGGAAGCCGAGCACCGCTGCCTCATAATTAAAGTTTTGCGAAATGCGTTCGATGAGAGAAGGGAAGTCAAGCGTGACCACGTTAACTTTTATCCCGAGCTTTCCGAGATCTTCCTGAATCATCACGGCCATGCGTTCTCTTGGCTTACTGCCGGCATTCGTGACAATGGAAAACTCAACCGGATTGCCGCCCTTGTCGAAGAGCGCTCCGCTTTGCAAATGAAACCCATCAGCCTTCAAGCGCTGCATCGCGGCATCAGGGCGATACGGCTCAGCCTTCAGCTGACTGTTAAACCAAAATTTATTGGCAGCGGAAACGGGACCAACGGCGGGCTGAGCGTGACCGCCAAAGACAACGCGGCTTAAATCGTCGCGGTTAATGGCTTGAGAGATCGCGCGCCGGAAATTTGTAGACCGAAACCAGGCGCGTTTGTATTCGGGAATCGGAGCGTTCGTAACCTCATTAAACCACATAAAATCGGAGTCAAGCGAAGGCCCAGCATCGTGCGCCAGTCCTGGCGATCCAGCGGCCAGGCGGTCGAAATAATCACTGTCAATCACGTTGATCAGATCCAGTTCACCGCGCTTGAAGCGCAGCATCTCAACGTCGCGATTCGATTGAATGTCGAGGCGAATGGAATCGAGATAAGGCAAGCGGCGTCCTTGCGAATCTTTTTTCCAGTAATTCGGATTTCGACGCAGCAGTACGCTGGATCCCGCTTTATATTCCGCAACCATAAATGGGCCGAGCACCGCCGCTTCCTTCTTCGGAGAATGCGCGGACATGATCGCAACTTGATCGAATAGCCGCTCCATCCCGGCTATAGGAGCTGGAAAGATTATCGAGATCTGGTCCGGCGCAGTGATCTTTGTGGTCAAGGCTCCGCTTCCAGAACGGAAGGCATCTCCGGTGGAAGAGTGCAGCGCAGGATCCATGAGCCGATGCATTGTGAAGGCAACGTCCTCCGGGGAAAACGGGCTGCCGTCCGAAAACGAGATGCCGCGGCGCAGTTTAAAAGTGATGACCGTGCCGTCGTTCGAGACTTTCCATGATTCCGCGAGTCCAGGTTCGAGTTCCTGCGTGTGCCGATTCACGCGCACCAGAACTCCACCAGTCAGATAGCGGATGGAGAGGGATGAATCGTCGTCGACGAGAAGCGGGTCAAAAGTCTTCGGCTCGGAACGCAGGCAGAAGCGCAGTTCGCCACCGTTCTGCGCCAGGGCCGCAAGCGCTGTCAGAGCGACACAGAGAAGCGTGAAACAGCGTAGCAGCAAAAGGAATGAGCGGCGGCCAATCATGCGGGCACCTCTTCGTTCGAAAGCAACATTTGGAATGACGTCATGACCACGATCAGCAATACCAGCGGCGCGAGCCGCCACGGCTCTTCACGAAACGAAATTAAACCTTCGAGTTCTCGCAGAAGGCTTCCCCATGAAGGCAGCGGCTCGGCAACGCCCAGTCCGAGAATCCCGAGATTCGCTTCGCTCAAGATGAAGACCGGAATCGAAATCCAGAATTGTGCGTACAAAACGGGTTTCAAATTCGGGAGAACGTGAACCACAAAAAGACGGGCGCCGTGCAATCCCGACGCTCGCGCCTGCAAGACAAAATCAGAGTTGCGCAAAGCATCGGCGCTGGTCGAAAGCACGCGCGCCGAGGCGGCCCAGCCCAGCAGTCCAAGAATAAAAAACGTAATTAGAACCGAGACCACGGGCGCAACATTCAGTGGCATGAGCGCGCGAACGGTGATCAAAAGAAAAAGCCAGGGCAGAGATAGAAATAAATCCGTGAACCCTCGCGCCATACGCAGCCAGATTCCACCCAAATATCCAGCGAGCCCGCCCACAACAGCGGCTAGCGCAGTCGACACCAAAGCCGCGGCCGGAGCCAGCAAAAGCGAGATTCGCGTCCCGTAGAGAACACGCGCAAAACGGTCGCGTCCAATTTCATCTGTGCCAAGTAGATGCTGGCGCGACGGCGGCGCACTCGGAGCCTCACGAAATTGTTTGGCATATCCCGCAGGCGCGAGCCAGTTCGCGGCGAGCGATGTTGCGCACACCGCGAGCACAATGATGCAGGCGAGCTTGCGAGCGAAAGTCATACCGTGTTCATGCGCCCGTGTTCAGAGGGCCGATGTCCAGAACGCATGCTTACGCATCTTGGGGCGTCAGCATGTAGATCATTACATCGGCCCCCGAGTTCGCCAGCAAGGTTACCAGTGTAACCAGCACGGTAAGGTTCACGAGCAGAGGAAGGTCTCGCGAAAGGGCCGCTTGCCACGCCAGTTGGCCGATGCCGGGCAGCCCACATAACGATTCGATAGGAATGCTCGCGCCCAGAGCGATGCTGATGGTGATTCCGGCCAACGCAATCATCTGAGGGCCGGCAACCGGGAGCGCATGGCACGCGAGAATGCGCAGTTCGCCGATCCCGCGGGCGCGCGCCGCGGTGATGTGCGGCAGAGCGTAGGCCTTCGCCAGCAGGTTTCGCGAATACCGGTAAATTTTTGGGAAGACAATCAGCGCGATGGCAAGGTATCCCGGAGCATTGACAATTACAGAAAGCAACGCCAGCACCGCAGCTGGAATGCAGAGAAATGCGCCGCTGATCGTGAGACCAAATATTTCAAACAGCGGGCGATGCCAAGGGCAAGCAGTGAAAGCAAGAGTTGCTCCCACGAGCCATGCCAGCAGAAGCCCGATGCCAGCCACACGCACCGTGACGGGCCAGCGTTCGCGCAGCAAACTTTGCACCGGTTGTCCGAGAGCATGCGAAGTACCGAGATCGCCGTGGATCGCCCCACGCAGGTAGTTGACATAAAAGCGGAGAATATTTTTTTCACCGGCGCGGGATTGTCGCAAGGCGCGTACACTTTCGGCGCTTAGGCTGGGATCTAATTCCNNATCGAGCCGAGATGCCTCGTAATCTTCCACAGAAGCGTTTTTAACCTCGAGGTTTTATGAGACGTTTCCGGCAACATGATGCGTCCTAATTCACTGTGGCACCGCGCGCGCGGCCAGGAGCGTTGACATCGCGATTGGCTGATGGCTCGGAATGATGAATCTTCTTCATCGAATACATGCGGCGATCAGCCTCTTCAAGCAGGCGCTCCACATCGAAGCTATCTTCCGGGCAAAACGCCGTACCCACGCTCAATGCGACGAGATCGCGGCCGGCGATTTTACGTCCAGCTTCAATGGCTAACTGGTTCAGGCGGCTCGCCTTTTCGTTGGCGGCCTCCGCATTCATTCCGGGGGCGACGATCACAAATTCATCTCCACCCATGCGCGCTACATAATCGTAGCCGCGGCAACTTTCTTTGAGATGGCCGGCAAAATCTTTCAGCAGATTGTCGCCCTCAAGGTGGCCGTAGAGATCGTTAATCTGCTTGAAGTTGTCGAGATCGCAAACCATCACTGCCAGCGACGTGGAGGTTCGGCGGCAGCGCGATAGTTCCCGCGACAAGTGGAGGAACAACGATCGCGCGTTCGGCAAGCCGGTCAAGTAGTCGGTGGTCGCGGAATCTTCCGCTTGCTGGTACTTGAGAGCATTTTCCACCGATAGCGCAATCTTAGAACTCACAGCCAGCAAGATGCGCAAATGGTCGGCGGAGAAAGCATCGCGATCGGCACGATACATTGCCAACACGCCAACCACGCCATTCAGGCCTTCCAGAGGAACGATCAGGGCCGAGCGCAGCGTGGTGAACTTTGTGGGATCGATTATGTATCCGGCTTCGAGCTCGGGATTGCCGTTCACGATTGGCTTGCGCCTTTCGGCGACCCACCCGCACAGTCCTTCACCGAGGCCGACATTCAACGCCGAGAGCAAGCGGAAATTGTCGCCGCTCACGAGTTCCGGGATAAGTTTGCCATCCTTCAAAAGAAAGACAGCCATCGAATCGTAGGGAATCATTTTTCGCAGCCGCACGGAGAGGACAGACAGGGTTTCGCCGAGACTCAGAGAATTCCCGAGATCCTGGCTGAGTTCAAACATGGTCTGCGCCTCCTGCCTCGCGGAGGCGATAGAGGACAGGAAATCGGCCTCGTTTGTCGCAACCAAGGGCTGAGGCGATTGTTCGAAGCCATCGACTACGTCCAAAGTTCCTTCTGCAACAACGTCCGCTGATGGCGTCGCTTCATCTTCGCCGATCAAATCCGTGCCAGCTAAAATTTCTAACTTCCGGTAATGCAGTTTCAGTGCGTCAACGACCTTTGGATCGAAGGCCGAGCCAGACATGGAACTTACCTTTTCCATGGCGGCGTCAAGCGAGATAGCATTTCGATATTGACGGTGGGATGCGAGCGCATCCAAACAGTCGACAGCGGCCAGCACCCGCGCGCCTCTCGGAATCTGTTCCCCTTTCAATCCGTCTGGGTAACCCGTACCGTCCCAGCGCTCGTGGTGGGAGCGGACGATGGGCGCGACGGGGTAGGGAAATGCGACGCGCTGTAAAATTTCAGAACCCACCAACGGGTGGATCTTCATTTTTTCGAATTCTTCCGGAGTGAGCTTGCCGGGTTTATTAATAATGTGTTCGGGGATTGCCAGCTTGCCAATGTCATGCAATAGAGCGGCCGCTCGGAGCGCCTCAATTTCATCTTCGGAGAAGCCCAACTCTTTGGCGAGTCCCACCGCAAAAACTCGTACGCGCTGCAGATGCTTGTGCGACGTTTGGTCCTTGGCTTCGATCGCCAAAGCGAGCGACTCGATGGTGCGCAAATGCAATGAAGCAACCTCTTCGGCGTTGCCCTTTTCAATTTCGACTTGCTTCTTCTCTTCCGCCAGTTTCGCGAGGTACAGATGATAGGAGCGATAGACCCAGTAGATCAGCGGCAAAATGAGAAGCGAAGTTTGCCATCCCACTCTTTTGCTCATCAAGCCTACGGCAAACACTACCGCCGCACCTACCATGTAGAAGGGGAACGACCAGAAATGGCATTCCGCCCAAACCTTGTGCGCAGGCTTACCTTCGGTCAGTGAAATTACAATCGCAACCGGAACTGTGTTCGACACGAAAAATATGAGGGCAGTTATCACCAATAAAAGCAATGTCCCCGCGCTGGCTACTTTTTGCAGAGCCTGATAGGCGTAGTAAGAGACCGCGATTGCATTCGCCATCATACTGAGCACGTTGAAAACGATCTTGATGGGAACGCGCTTCTGATGCGTACCGAACAGGCACTGCGCCATGGTCGCAGTGCAGCCGATAACTAATGTTTCGGAAAGACTAAGTTCGAGGATACTCAGCAGGATAAAAAGAAAGTTGACCGACATGGTTCCGTCAATGCCGGGCAATTGAATTTTAAGTCTGGAGGCCAGAACGGCGACCAGCAGATAACACGTAAAACGGGTCAAGTCGGCGCTTTGCCAATGCCACAAGGCATGGACCAGCGCCCAGGATCCGAGCGCTGCTGTTACTCCGATAAATAGCCTAGCCCGACCAGACATAGCTATACCCGAAACCATTCCACATAAATCACGTGCAACTGCGCGTCCGCCGCGACGAGTGTATTACTCAAGTGACCACGTTGAATCCATGTTAGTTAGGTAGCACGTAATGCCCCTCGGTCACTCGTGAACAGACACAGACTGCTGTCAATAGCCGTACTTAGTCCCCCATGCGCCATTTTTTGTCCAGATCAAGAGCGCCTTTTCACCGCGATTGCTAAAGATATGAAGTTCCCGTTATACGGGAGAGTAATCCACGAATCGGAGGCCAGATACTTACCTAAGTAATGGTGAACTAAGGAAGCAATTCGCATATCTCAAACAGTTGATGAAATGATTACCTCGGTGTAGAGCTGGCGGTCGACCATCCAACCAATGCTGCGGAGTTGTGGCAGCATCAGGGAAGAGCGCAGTGGCCTAAAGTGACCTCTCACGCGTAGAACCGCGGCTGGGACTACAGAACAGTTTTACTTTTCGATCGGCGATCTAAATGGGAACTTCACCGAAGACCGCGTTAACGCAGAAGGTGCAGAGCACCGCACTCGATAGCGGCGTGCGCCAGTCTCAGGCCGGCACAGGTGAATTTCTTCTTCAGCCCGGCGTTCTGGATCAAGCGCAAGATGCCGTGTTTACGACTGATCTCAGCGGAGTAATTACCAGCATCAATCAAGGCTGCCAACGTTACGGCTTTGTCGTCGGGCAGAACATCGCAAACTTCTATACGGCCCCGCAGCAAGCGGATTCGGTCGGTCGGGCTATAGCCCTCGTGCTCGACAAAGGACGGTTCGTCGGTGAGTTCAGTTGCCACACCAAAGCCGGCGAGGACGCCACAGTACATTTGTGTTTGTCATTACTCCGCGATTCGACTATGTCGGCTGCCGGCATCCTCGGTTTTTCGATTGAGCTTAGCGAAAGTGGACTGTCAAATCAGGCGGCGGTAGGAGCGGTCCCGGTTCAGTTGGCACGGCGTGATATTGACGGCACGCAATTTGTCATAGCCAGCCCCATCATGCACAAGTTTATGGGCATGGTCGATCGCGTAGCCGGACATACCGAGACCGTTCTCGTGACCGGCGAAACCGGTACTGGCAAGGAGTTGGTGGCCCGCACGATTCACCGCTCGTCTTACCGGCACAAGAATGCGTTGGTCGATATTAACTGCGCCGCGCTGCCGGAACACCTGGTGGAAAGTGAGTTGTTCGGATACGAGAAGGGAGCCTTTAGCGGCGCCGATTCCTCCAAGCCTGGTTTGTTTGAGTTGGCTGATAAGAGCACGCTGTTCCTCGATGAAATCGGAGAGTTGCAGCCGCAAGTCCAGGTCAAATTGCTTCGCGTGCTTGATGGAGCGCCCTATTACAGGCTTGGCGGGCATCGAAAAATTACGGTCGACGTGCGCGTCGTTGCGGCCACCAATCAGGACCTCGATTTAGCCGTGAAGGAAGGCCGGTTTCGCGCCGATCTTTTTCATCGCCTCAGTCAGTTCCAGTTGCGCGTGCCGCCGTTGCGCGAGCGTCCCGAGGATATTGCGGCGCTCGCGCGTCATTTTCTTTCGCTCAAAGCGCCGACCAAAGTTTTTGCTCGCGACGCGCTGACAGTATTGCAGGCCCACGCCTGGCTGGGAAATATCCGCGAACTCCGGAACCTGGTCGCCAAACTCGCGATGGCTACGGAAGAGAAACAGATCACGGCTGCCGAGGTTACGATTGCGCTAAATGGCGAGGCTGCCGGTTCAACCCGCGCCAGCGGAGCAGTCCCGCTCGGCAACCTCGAAAACATGGAAGAGCAGATGATCATTCGCGCTCTCGAGCAGACCGGTGGTCATCGCGCGCAGGCAGCAGAACAGTTAGGAATTTCCCGCCGCACACTCAGTCGCAAGTTGCGGGAGTACGAGATCGATATTCCTTCTGGAGAAGGCTCGACCAGGTTAGGCACTATCAGTGAAGATCAACAGAAATTCTTTCGTGCCAAGGTCAATTTGTCGGTAACTCTAAAAAATGCCCATGGCAAGGAGTTACTGGTGCAGGCCGTCAACCTGAGCACCGGAGGTTTGGGGCTTGACGCTGTGAGCGATCCAACAGGTTTTGGCGGGTTAGTGGATGCCAGCTTTGTGTTGCCGAACAGCGAAACTATAATGCTTGCAAAGGGCCGCCTGGTATGGGCTGACGCGGGCGGCAGGGCCGGTTTCAGATTTGTGGTCATCGAGCCAGCATTGTTTGCTCACTTGCAGCACTGGACGAGTCGGAAGATGAAGGACGAGGGCTGGGAGATTCCCTCCTAAGTTCCTGCAATACGAGGATAAGTCGCGGCAATGACGGCTGCGCGAACGTACACAGCCTTGTGTAACCTGTCGTAACACGTACTTTCGTGCGATTCTCTTCTTGTAGCTCAACCTATCGCCGCAACCTCGGGGCAAACTCCCACTGTGGTGCGGAACTCAAGTGAGGTTCATTCATGTTGCAGTCTCCGGATCCGAAGTTCTCCTCAAACGCAGTACCTCCAACCAACAGTTACATTCCGGTCAAGCCGGCCACTGCATCCATGGATCAGGCGACGATCGGACGCTCTCTCGTCATCAAAGGCGAAATTACAGGCTCGGAAGCGCTCTTCATCGACGGGCGCGTCGAGGGCTCCATCAATTTTCCCGGCAATCGCGTCACCGTCGGGCGCAATGGAATTGTTGCGGCAAATATCACCGCCACTGAAGTTGTGATCATGGGCAAAGTGCAGGGCAACGTCGAATGCGCCGACCGCTTGGATATTCGTGGCGAGGGCGTGCTCACCGGCGATGTGGTCACGCATCGCATCAGCGTCGAAGAAGGCGCAATGATCAAGGGCGGGGTCGAAGTGCGAAATCCCGAGAAGCAAAATCAAAAATCGCAGGTGCAGAATCAGAATCAGAACAAGCAGGAAGCTCCAAAAGCGGCGGCTGCGGTTGCGGGCAACGCGTAATTTCGCTGGCTTCGGATCCGAACCTGATCTGAACTTCGATTGAAGACGTTATAACCGGTGGAGGGATGGACTCATGGTCCATCCAGCCGGGCGAGGACGCCCGGCACTCCATCGTTTCTTTTTTTAGGTCTTTTATTTTTTGGGTTTGAAGTCCAGCGAAGCCGAGTTCATGCAGTAACGCAGCCCAGTTGGTCCCGGGCCATCCGGAAACACGTGGCCTAAATGCGCATCGCAACGCGCGCAACGCGCCTCGGTGCGGCTCATGCCGTAAGTGGAGTCGGTGTGCTCCGCAATGTTCTGGCGATCGGCGGCGGCATAGAAACTTGGCCATCCAGTTCCCGAATCAAACTTCGTATCCGATCCAAATAAAAGCGCGCCGCAACAGACGCAATGGTAAGTTCCGTCGTCGTGCTTGTTCCAGTATTGTCCGGTAAAAGCGCGCTCAGTGCCGCTGCCGCGAGCGACTTGATACTGCTCGGGTGTGAGCTGTTGCCGCCACTCGGCATCGGTTTTGCCGATCTTGCCAGCGATCTTGTCGGTGGTCTTGTCCGTCATCTTTTTCTCCAGATATTCCCAGTCAATAAGATGAAGAACTAAGGCGAAAGTTGCAAGCGGCGTCGTTCAGCAACGGAGCCTCAGCAACGGAGCATCTGCAGCGGAGCGGTAGAGGCTGAAATATTTGTCTGGGGCTAGTGCGCTAGCGGTTGGTTGCCGCCCAGCAGCAGGCCAATTCCACCGCGTCTCCGCAATTCCGAGAGCAGGGCCATGGCAGCGTTCAGATACGTTTTATTGCTGTCGGAGGTGTCGGCCCAAACCGCTTCGTACACGATCTTCGCGGCCTCTTTACTGTCCATGTGCAGGGCAGCTTCCATGCGGTCGGCCTGTTGCCGCACATCGCTATAACAGCTGTGGCAAACGGCGGCTGGTTCGGTGGCTCCACTGTGCTGATGGTCGAGAACGCAGCGGAAGGTCGCTTCGGGATTGATCTGGGTATGGGAAGCGAAGGCTTGGGACTTGAGTTCTTTAAGAAAACGCTCACGCTCGTCATCCTGTGCCGGAGTCGCTTGCTGCGCCGCAACTCGTACCGGAGCCGTGGTGTGCATCACAGGAGCGGACGGTGACACGCGATCCGGCGACTTGCAGATGGGGCAGGCGTTCATGTCAGAAGGGTAATACGCATGGCAGCGGGAGCAGGGCAGTCCGTAGCCCACCGTTTTCTTGTCCGCCACCGAGACCCGCGCGGGCGAAACTGGAGCCACCGGCGCTGCAGGAGGCATGCGTTGCTCGGAAGTTGACACAACGGCAGGGCTAACGGACT
This sequence comes from Acidobacteriaceae bacterium, assembly GCA_003135495.1. Lineage (GTDB taxonomy): Bacteria > Acidobacteriota > Terriglobia > Terriglobales > Acidobacteriaceae > Acidiflorens. Next base: position 10,473 of record PLBX01000385.1, read on the forward strand.
TTTCGCGGGCTTGCTTGGCGCCAGTGGTTTCCATGATCTTCCCCTAACTACATTCTCTAATTGGTATTGCGCTGGTAGCGCAGATATCGTCGGCAGTACCTTGGGACGCGCCCTTTTTCTGTATCTATATTAGGTTCGTTACCGTCCGAAAACGAAGTACGTCAGTGCATACCAAACGGTGTCCTATAGTGCAGTCTGCTCGTGCAGTCTGCCTTAGGTCACTTCGAGTTCGAGATCAAGCGAACAACTTCCTGCATGCGGGCCCGGTAAAGGTTTTGGCTTGGATCCATGCGAGAAGCGATTTCGAGCTCTCCAAGAGCCTCTTCATACTGATGAACAGCCATCAGGCATGCCGCAAGCGAGTAATGATTCTGGGCGCTCGGCTCAAGCCGAAGCGCTTCTCGAAATTCTTTCTCAGCCTCTGGCAGTTGCTGCGTATTCACGAGCGCGGTTCCAAGGTAGTGGTGCCCCAGGCTGGATTCGGGATTCAGCGCAACCGCCTGGCGCAGAATGTCAACCGCTTCCTGGTCCTTGCCCTCAAGCAACAAAGCCTGCCCAAGAACGCGATGCTCGGCCGCTCCGGCCGGATTAGAGGCAATGGCGGCCCGCAATTCACGAACCGCGGATGGATAATCGCGTTTCGACATGTAAGCGCGCGCCAGGCAATTGTGCCCGCCATCCCACTCCGGACTTTGCTGGAAGAGATCTTTAAACTCCGTAATGGCGCTATCGAACTCTTCCTTGTCGCAAAGGGTATTTCCGAGGTTGTTGCGAACGCTGGCTTCCTGTGGATTCAAACGCTTCGCGGCGCGATACTCCGCAATCGCTTCGTCAAGTTTGCCCTGATCGTGCAGGACAACGCCCAGGTTGCTGTGAGCCTCCCAGAAATCGGGACGCATAAAGATGGCATGGCGATAGGCGATAGCCGCGCGCCGCAAATCCCCCTTATCGCGTTGCGTAATGCCCATGTCGAAGTAGACGTCAGCGTTAGCCGGCGAGTCGGCCGGCTCGCGCAGAAGCGCTTCATCGAAGGCATGGAGAGCGGCATCGTAGTGCCCGTCAGCGTAGAGTGCCAGACCCAGATATCGATAAGCCTCAGCATTCGCAGGATCGATGCTCAGGGCTGTGCGGGCTTCGGCAAGCGCCGAATCGGAGTCTTCCGTCCGGTAAAAAAGGTAGGAAAGCTGGCTGTGAGTTTCCGGCGAACCGGGCGCCAGTCCCGAAGATTCCATGAATTCATCGAGCGCTTCGTCGAACCGGTCTTGCCGCCGCAAGACGGTTCCGAGAACAAAATGCAGCAAAGCAATATTTGAGGGCGGGGCAGCAGCGTCGGGACGCATCAGGGTGCGAAGCTTGTCTTCGGCGCTGTCAAAATTCTTGACGTGAACCAAAATTGCGACCTGCGCCGCGCTGCTATTTGTGCAAGAGCCGTCGGCTGATTTTTCGCCCGTGTTTCGATTCGAATTCGTCTTGGCGTCCGGGCGAATGAGGCTCGCTATCAAAGCCGCATCCGCTCCCGCCTTTTGCAATGTGCGTGTGCACTGCAAGTACGGGTGGCAGGAAAATTTTTGGCCTGCATCCTGATTGGTGTTCAAAGACTGGTTTAAACGCTGGATACGGGCACTAGAAATGCCTCCCGCCAGCCACCAGAACACAGGATCGCAGTTTGAAGCTCGCGACACCTGCTCAGCCTGCAAGGTACTGACCGCCAGTAGCAGTAAAAGCGATTTAAAGATGCAGTTCTTCACGAAGCCTCCGACGGTTGTGGCGGTTTGTCTCGCAGGAAACGCCTTAAGACCAAAATAGTCCGCCCGACGTTCCACCGATAGGTCACGGTAGTAATTCGGGGTGCATGGATGCAGGCGCAGGGACTGGCGTCACAACCGGTGGACCTGTGAGATTGGCCGGTACGCCAAGATCGATTGCGGTACACTAGGACTGGCTATCGTGCCCGGTAACTCCCAACCGGCGTGTTGGAGGCATTATGTTTGAAGGTCTATTTCAACCAATGCATCTGCTGATCATCTTCTTCATTGCATTGCTGATTTTTGGCCCTAAGAAGTTGCCCGAGTTGGGTAAGGGACTGGGAGATGGCATCCGCGCGCTCAAGCAAGGGATGAAGGACCACGATACCAAGGCCGATATTAAGCCGGAAGCGACACCCGCTGTCGCGCCCGAGAATAAGCCTGTAATAACGCCTGAAAACAATCCCGAGAATAAGGCCTGACAGCCCGGCGGCCTTTTGAATGCCTCTAACATCTTAAGCCGCGACCGCCAAATAAGGCGCTGACCAAATTAAGCGGCTTGGTGAATTTTCCATCTAAATTCCAGTTTTCCCCGATGTTGTTACAACCTTCCAGCGGAAATCCCATTCTATGTTCAGTCACTTTTTTGAGTCACTTCGGAGGCTTTTGTGCGTATGAAATTTGTGGCAGGTCTGCTCCTGCTGTTAGCGATTCCCGTTCTTGCCGATCAGGTCGTCCTCAAAAATGGTGATCGCTTGACTGGATCCGTCAGCAAGTCAGACGGCAAGGTAGTTGTCATCAAAACCGATTATGCCGGAGAAGTCACGGTTAAGTTCGATGCCATCGAAAGCATAAAAGCGTCCGGCAACATTACCGTTGGATTGGGAAAGAGGACAGTCGTCGGAGATTCAGTGACCGTGAAGGGCGACGAACTCGTTGTGGCGACTAAGACCGGCCCGGTCGAAGCTCCCAAGTCATCCGTTACCGCGCTGCGCGGCCCTGAAGCGGAGACAGCGTACGAAAAGAGCCTGCATCCCGGGCTTCTTCAGGGCTGGAACGGCGGCCTGAATCTGGGATTCGCCTTGACCCGCGGCAACAGCGAGACCAAAGATCTCAACATCGCCTTCAATGCCGTCCGCACCGG
>PLBX01000562.1:0-9633 GCA_003135495.1 Acidobacteriaceae bacterium
ATAATGCGGTCGAAATGGGCATGGGCCTTGTTCTTGATCAGCTCCACTTCGCGCGTTTCGGTGTTGAAGATGAAGATGGCGCCGACCTTGGAATCCGCGGTATATAAATTGTTTTTAGAGTCGATAGCGATGCCGTAGGGCTGCGAAAGCTGCCAGAGAACCTTGCCGCTCTCCTGCTGCGACTGCGTGCCGGCGAGCCGGTCCATCCACTTCGCTTTCTTAGTGTTGTTGCCTTCCTCGACCTGCGAAATCTTTTCGGACCCATAGAACGCCTGATAACGAATCCGCGCGATGGCGGGAGGATTCGGCCAGACGATGTTGGAATAATCGATGACCTTGGGCGGCGGCGCGGCGCCGGTTTTTTTCTTCTTGTCCGCGAACGCAAAACCGGGCGCTAACAGGAGGAGCGTGAGGGCGAGCATCAGGCACAACCTCAGCTGGGCTTTATGATTGCGAATCAAGCTGGTTGCGGCTGCAAAAATATTCGTTTTCATCGTCGTCATTCTCCAAAGCTTTCAAAATTCTGCACTAGCGTTTCGTCAGATCCTTGTGACAGGTTACGCAGAACGCCAGGTTGTTGGCCTGATCCTTCACCAGCAGATCGGCCTGCGCCGACGCATGCGGCTGGTGGCAAGATAGGCAGTTAATTTTCGCGTGTATTTTCGTAACATCGGTCGGATCGGGAACGTCAACCACAGGATGTCCAGCAATTGGATGACCGCGACCAAACTTCAACGGCAGGACGACTACCTTGTTTTTCTTGAAGTAATCCTCGGGCAATTTCACTTTGCCGTCGAAGATGGTGATCATGTGCTCGGCTTCGAGCTTCTTCGGCGCTGGAGAATCGGGGCCATGACATTCGAGGCAAACGTTGTCGACTTTCGCAGCGCGCAGTAAGTGCTCGTTATCGCCCCCGTGCGGTTCATGGCAGATCGCGCACGATTGTCCAAACGCCGGCTGATGCAGATGCGCCTTCTTGAACTGCTCAGCCTGATCGGAATGGCAGGTCAGGCACGCGCTCACCGGATCCGGCTGCAGAAAGCCCGGCGTCTTTCCGGCGTGCGGATTATGGCAGGCGATGCATTCTCCCTGCGCCCCTGGATGCGGAACTTTTGCCTTTTCGATGTGCTCCGCCTGATCGCTGTGGCACATAACGCACAGCGCTTTCGTGTCGGCATTGGTCAGTACAACTTTGCCGTCTTTTGCAGGTGCGTGGCACGTGTCGCAACTCTTGTCGGCAAATGGAGGATGAGTAAACTTCGCCATCAACTTCGGCTGTGCCGACTGGTGCGGGTCGTGGCATTGGGTGCAACTCGCAGTGGCGAAGGGCTGACCCTGATGTGCTTTGACGAGCGCTTCGTCTTTTACGTCGTGGCATCCGATGCAGAGCGCGGGCACGGCCTTGGTCAGGTGATAGTCAAACTCCTGCTTTCCTTTTTCGCCGACTTTGTGGGTCGTGTGGCAGGTGTCGCATCCCATGTCGAGAGCGGCGTGGCGGCTGCCTTTCTCGGGAACATTCGTTCCCTGGGTGTGGCAGGTGAGGCAAAGATTGTCTTTCTTCTCGCCCGAAGTCGCTTTCAGCAACTGAAATTTATTGTCGGACGTATGCGGATCATGGCACTTCAGGCAATCGCGCACCGCGGGCGGATGAATCGTTCCCTTAAGCGTCGACGCGTCTTTGTCAGCATGGCAGGTGATGCAGAGTGATTGCGGAGTCGTAGTCGTGAGCTTTATGCGGGTGATGTCTTTGTTGACGCGAACTTCATGGCAGCTCAAACATCCCATCGCTATGGCGGAATGCACAAACTTGCCCTTCGACTTATCCTCGTGGCACTCGAGACACTTGGCGGCATCGACATTCTTATCTAAAGGGACCGGATGAACGGCGGTGTATGCAGGCGGCACCAGGAGCGCGCTCAGCAAAAACAGAATGACGCCAGCAATAGTGAAAGGTTGGTCGCCTTTGCTTGCGATTTGCTTACGAAACCAGATGCGATGGGGGGAAAGTCTCACACAACCTCCAAAGGACGGATGTGCACGAAGGTCACCGTATCACAGAAAAATGTTGCCAATCGCAACGTAAGCTCAAATTACTGAATAAACGCAGGTTAAGAGGAACAGTTGGTCGCGCGAGAGGAGGATTGGGGCAATAAAGGACCGGCTCGTATGGGCCTTCTGCCTCAGCAGGAAAGTGAAATGCCCCACCGCGGGAGACCCCGACGGCGTTCTTTTTAATTGCAGCCATACAGAGGCTATTAAAATTTAGGAAGAAAATACAACAAGTAGGCGCGATCACAAGGCTTTGTGATCCACGTCACGTCTTCGCCATCACCGCACCGACAGCTATCGCATCCGGATGGCTGGCTCCGTGGCCTCTCTACAACCAGTACTCCGCGGCAAGCGAAGGTCGCCGGACCGCGCAAGGCTAAGGAGGTTCGTTGAAGCTTCCAAGCGCCGCAACCTCGAATACTTCATGAACTTCCTCCGCGCGTGCGGGAACGAATTGCGGGAACGAATATCGAGTTTTAATTAATCTCAGTTGCGACCTTCGCTCCCAATCGCGGTGCCGATGACCTCACCCGGAGACCACCAGTTCCACTCTGCGATTCTGCTGACGTCCCGCCGCTGTATTATTCGACACTACAGGTTGCGTCTTCCAGAATCCCATCACCGTGATCGAAGTGGGTGCAGTGCTTTGTTGCGCAAGATAATCTCGAACCGACGCCCCGCGCTCTTTCAGATAACTGCTGGTTGTACTCGTCGCTGCCCACGCTGTCGGTATATCCGTCCACTTCTAATCGCAATTTGCCGCCATCACAGTAGAAATTCTTAGTACCCAAAACGGAAATCAGGTAAATGGGGTATCCGATCCAGGGTTACACTTGGCCCTTCCACGTCTGACCCTTTGTGCTGTCTTGTATCGAGGGAATGCTCTGCGAACACCCAAAGCCCTATACATCAACGGCCGTTCGCGTAGCACTGATGTACGATTACTTACCATGGCTCCCGCTAAGTTCCAGCCGAATGCACCCGCCTCCGAAGAGGCTCTCGCTGCTTTAAGAATGGCGCTGCAAAGGGCTTTGCCCCCAGCTATATTGGAATTTCGTGAGCGAGCTAATGGTGGAGAGGGGTTTATTCGCGGTCGATATGCTTTTTGCCATCTGGCAATGAACTTGCGAGGATTATTGGATGCTTGAGAAGAGGACTAATTCCACAAACCACAAGCAACTATTGTCTGGGTTAAACGCTGACGAACCGACATTTAAAAGGCATTATTGGCGTGTGCTGGCATCGCGGTGTCTGTGTCTTCTTCTAGTGGTGATGGTCTGTCGTGGAAGTTTGCCGGCCTATTCGGTTCTAACCCACGAGGAAATCGTGGATCTGCTCTGGAAGGATGAGATCCGGCCTCTATTAATAAAGCGTTATCCCGGGCTGACGGATGATCAAATCAAAGAAGCGCACGCCTACGCCTACGGCGGCGCAGTCATTCAAGATCTTGGATATTATCCATTCGGCAGCAAGGAATTCAGTGATCTTGCGCATTACGTGCGCACTGGGGATTTCGTCCGCGAACTCCTTTTGGAGAGCCAGGATGTGAACGAGTATGCGTTCGCGTTGGGAGCGCTGGCTCACTACTCGTCGGATATAACCGGACACCCGGCGGTCAACGAGTCAGTAGGCATTGAGTATCCCAAACTGCGATCGAAGTTTGGCAAGTTCGTCTTGTATGCCGAGGATAAGACGGCACACTTGAAAACCGAATTCGGCTTCGACATGGTGCAGGTGGCAAAGAATCGCTATGCCTCGCAGCAATACCACGACTTCATCGGGTTCAAAGTGTCAAAATCCCTGCTGGAGCGGGCATTCCCCGTGGTGTATGGACTGCAGATGAAGGACGTTATCGCCCATGAAGATGTTGCCATCGGTTCGTATCGCTTCGCTATCAGCCGGCTGATTCCTGAAATGACGCAAGTCGCGCTGGAAACTCATAAGAAAGAAATAACCCAGGAGCAGCCCGACTTCGCGAAAAATAAATTTTTATACCGGCTTTCGCGGACGTCTTACGAAAAAGAATGGGGCAAGGATTACTCTAAGCCCGGGTTTGGGGCGCGTCTGCTCTCACTCTTCTTTCGATTAGTTCCGAAAATTGGTCCCTTTAAGAGTCTGGGATTCAAAAAGCCGACTCCGCAAACCGAAGACTTATATTTCAAGAGCATCAATGCGACTGTCGATCAATATAGGAGTTTTTTGCACGAGGTGAAGGCTGACTCGCTCCGGCTTCCCAATTGCGATCTGGATAGCGGGAAGGCGACCAGGGCTGCGGAATACACTCTTGCTGATGACACTTACGCGAAGTTACTGCAGCAGTTGGCAGCGCATAAGTTCGATGGGCTGACGCCGCAATTACGCGACAATATTGTGAGTTTTTATTCGACCCCGGCGTCGGCGAATATCCACACCAAGAAGAAAAAGAATGACTGGAAGAACGTCGAAAAGGATCTGCAACAGCTGAAAGCTGCAAACATCGCGTCCGCAGCCGGGGGCGACGCACAAACAAAGACAAATTCCGCAATCGCACCACCCAGCACTCAAGTTTGCAGCGCCGGCCAATAGTAACCAGTTGCCGCACTGAGATGAATCAGTGCCCGGCTGCGAGACGTAAACGCAAACTGCTGTGTTGGTTCAGGCGGGGAAGCCCGGCGACACGCCTTCTAGGCGCTAACACGCACGGAGACTAATTCCGGGGTGCAGTGGGAATTTTGCATGGTTTTGACCGCGTCTTCCGCCGTAAGTCTTCCCATCACCAAGGCCAGCTTACGATTCGTGGTCGTCTGAATAGGAAGGCGATCCATCCGCAAAACATATTGAGGAGCGTGAGCACCGCCGCGGTTGACTTTCACCACAAACTTAATATTTTTCATGGTTCCTTCCCATTCTTCGAGCGTTGTATCGCAGTACTCGGTTAACTCAGAATTCTCCACGCGTTCACAGAGAACATACCGTTCACGCAGAACATAAACGGGTAGACAGGCTAAGTCGCAGGAACTGAAGGCAGCGCTAAGTCAGTCTTGATGTTAGGCTTATTGGCTGCTATTGTCAAGCTCGTTAACTAAGCTCGCTACCCATGTTATGACTAATAACAACGTCGAAACCGCTTGGAACTACCACGAAACCACCAAACATTCGTATTCTAGCGTTCGAACTAACCCCCATTCGCTGGACTTTGACAATCAGCCTCTGCCCTTCAAAATCTATCCGGACTTGGAGCTCTTGCGAATGCCGAACCAAGTGCAACAGACCGGGATCGCGGCCCTGTCGGCGATTGCCAACACCGTGCCCATTCAATCCACGGCACTACCCGATCTCCAAAGCATCGCGCAGTTGCTGTTCCTTTCCGCGGGAATCACCCGGCACAGGAAGTATTCCGGCGGGGAAATCTATTTCCGGGCGGCCGCCTGCACCGGCGCGCTCTATGAAATCGAGCTCTATCTGGTTTGCGGAGACCTGCCAGGGCTGAAGGCCGGCATCTATCACTTCGCTCCCGCGGAGTTCGGGTTGCGCAAGCTGCGCGATGGCGACCACCGCGGGGTTCTGGCCGCCGCCACAGGCGGAGAGCCAGCAGTAGCCCAGGCTCCCTTGACTGTCATTTGCACCGCAACCTACTGGCGCAATGCATGGAAATATCAGGCCCGCACCTACCGGCATTTCGGCTGGGACAATGGCACGCTCCTCGCCAATTTGCTGGCCGTCGCGACCGCGCTCGGTTTTCCGGCAGAGATTGTCGGCGGGTTTGTCGATTCGACTGTGAACCGGCTTCTGGAGCTCGACGTCGAGCGTGAAGTGGCCTTCTCGCTTGTCACTGTCGGACATGCCGCCACGTTGCCATTTCAAGCGCCCCTCCAAGCCGAATATCTGGCCCAAGCCGATGCCCTGCCTCGCCTCGGCTTCGAGACGGTGCCCATCTCCAGGAACGAGATTGACTACCCGCTCATGCGCGAGATGCACGCGGATTCGTCCCTCGATACACCCGGTGAGGTTGCCGCGTGGCGAGAGGGCAAGGGGCCTGTCTCTGCTATTTCTACCCCCAGCGACTCCCCAACCGGCGTGGCTCGTTCTCAACCACCCACCGCCCTCCGTGTGCCGCTGCAGCCTTTGTCAGATTCGGAAATGCCACGTGACCCAATCGAGCAAGTGATCCTTCGCCGAGGATCCAGTCGCCAGTTTTCGCGAACGCCAATCAGTTTTGCGCAGCTCTCGACCCTGTTGGACCGCGCCACCCGAGGCGTTCCCGCCGACTTTCTTGCCTTCGACTCTCCTGCCTCTGGCTCTCGCGCATCGCGACCACCGCATCGCCAGCCGAATCAACTGAACCATCTTTACCTGATCGTCCACGCCGTTGATGGGCTCGATCCGGGCGCCTATTTCTTCGACCGTAACGCCGATGAACTCGAGTTGTTGAAGCGAGGAGATTTTCGCGATGAAGCTGGCTATCTCGGCCTCGAGCAGCAGTTGCCGGCCGATGCCGCGGTAGACATTTTCTTTCTCGCGGATTTGCCTCCCATATGCAATCGCTTTGGAAATCGCGGCTACCGCGCCGTGCAACTTGAGGCCGGAATAATTGGTGGCCGGCTTTACCTTGCCGCTTATGCGCAGCGGTTAGGCGCAACCGGCCTAACCTTCTATGACGACGACGTTACCCGCTTTTTCTCTCCTCATGCCGCAGGCAAGAGCGCCATTTTTTTGGTCGCCATTGGCCACAGCATTAAACGGAGAACTTAACGCTCCAGCCGTCGCTAGTGATCGTGATGCTCGCCTTCGTGTCCGCGACCCCGGTCGTGGTTATCGTGGTTCTCGTGGTCCCAGTGGCCTTCGTGCAACTGCCAGCCTTGCTGGTAATGATCGTAGTGCGGATGGTTCCAATAAGCTCCCTCGTACGGCGGACGATCCCAGCGTCCCGCTACCCAACGATAGTGATGCCCGTTCGGAGTCCAGTAGCCGTCGACCCACGCGTATCCAGGACCCGGCATCGCACTGCGCTCTTCATAACGCAGCGGCGGCGGCGCACTACCGATATAAATTCCAACTTGAGCTGAAGCGCTTATAGTGAGAGCGGTCGCGAAAAGAATTCCACCTATCCAGTTCAATTTCATTTTATGAATCTCCTGCGCAGTATTTCGGCTGAGTGAGAAAAAATCTCTTGATTAGCGTAGTGGCCTGGACAAAGAACTAGAGAAACTAAAGCTGACCGAAATCGGTACACGCTCTCGGCCAGCGCAAATCATGTCTAGCCAGACGTAAGAAACTTACTGCCGATCCCTCGCTTCCGCGATGTGGGCCTGATGACCGGCCTCAGAGACCGCCCTGACAAAGGCGTCTCCGCTGCGCGGGGTAGAGGCTCCTCCCGAAAGAATGTTGCGGAACATCATGTGCCTGCCATAAATGGCATGAGTGGAATCGTTATCCTGTTCCACAACCGCGCCTTCGAGAGTCAATCCGGCAAAGATACCTTTGGAGCGCGAGTAGGTAAGAACTTCAGTATTGAGCATCCAGTCGGTTCCAGCCGATGCATGACGGCCGACCGGGCCGGCTGCCACCGAGCCTTCACCTGTAAGTTCGAATTTGCTGGAAAGAAGGTGCTGCAGACCGCGGTCATTCATCACCAGCATGACCAGATCGACCCCTTCAATGCCAATCTGCAATCCCCAGCTTCCGCCGCCAACGGAGACGAATGCGGGAGCACTCCAACCGTCAGCCGTTCGGCAAGAAGCGACGCCGCGTCCGTGCTTGCCGCCGAATACGAAGCCGCCCTTAATCAGGTTGGGAACTACGAGAATACATTTTGCCCCACTCAACACTTCTTCCGGGATGCCCTTATCGGGCGTGGACATAATGGAGTGGAGAACGTCGACCGACTTTTGCATGCGCTCCACCGTATCTTCACGGGCGGAGCCAGCGAAGGCGGTTCCGGCAAGCGCGACCAAGCTCATTAGTAGAAATGACATCATCTTCTTCATTAGTTTGTTTCCTTTTCGAATATGAGGAACTAAGAGGATGCGACTTCAGGCGGACTGCCTTAGCACAGCGAGCCTGAAAGAGAGAGCAGGAGTGTTCGTCTCAGTTGTAATCATTGCTGGATCGTCGAAAGGTTGGCTGTTCTGAATTGCTCACAATCGGTGCGCGCCCAAGAACGTGGCTCCATTTCGGTCGGACTTTCGTAGCTGCAGGCGTGAGCAATCTTGCACAGAAAAGATACCTTCGCTGTGTCATGGTAGATCTGCAAAAGGTGTGAACCCATGGAACGCGACTTTCATTATTATCGGCAACGTCTGGCAAGAGAAGTTGCAAATATCCGCGCTTCGTTTGCCAGCATGTTCGCTTCCGTCACGTCCTCATCCGACGGATATGCCACCCAACGAATATGCCCCGCTTGCGGACTGATCACCCCGCGGGCCAAGCGATCATGTCTAGAGTGCGGAAAAACGCTGGCCCCTGCCAACACCGGCAGGTAGCCATCCCGTAACGTCGTTTGTAAACATCGTTTGAACAACGATCTAAGCAGCGAGGAAGCAACGAATAAATCCACCTGGCAGGAAAACTGATTTGTCAGTTCGCTCATCATAGATTGGCGAAGGAGACCGACACTATGCTTTGGACTGTTTTTGTTGTGCTTCTGATTCTTTGGCTGCTGGGGTTCAGCCTCCATGTAGCCGGCGGTTTGATTCACATCCTGCTGGTAGTTGCACTCGTTGTACTGGTTATTAACCTGCTCAGCGGCCGACGGGTGGCATAGCACCGCCCCCGTTGGGCGGTTCCCATGATCTTCCCCACTCAGGAAGGCCCCTGACTCTTTCGGGCGCATATGTCCTGAGAGGGGCCGGGACAATTCTGAGCAGGCTCGCGCTTTTAATCAGGCCCGCGAACGCGCTCCGGCAATCGCGAGAGCGATTCCTCCGGCAATCAGCACGATGCTGATAAGCGGGGGAACACGTTCGCTGTGGCTGGTCTGCACTCCGAAGTTCGCGCTTCCAACCTTTATCCCTTCAGTTTGTGTGTGCGGAACCGGCACCACCAACGAAGCCACGCCGAGCACTACCAAGATCAATCCTACGTAGAGAAGAATCTTCATCCCGCTCGTTTCTCCAGTTTTTATATTGTGGTTCTTAATGGGCGCCAGCGAACCAGCTAATCATGCAGAACTACACTAAGCAACGAGCTGTGGACTTGCAAGCCACCTTGTGGACCGCCCGAGTAATCCACGAAACCCAGCTTCCTGAAACGGTTCATAAAAAAACTGACTCGCGAGCGAGTCGTGCCGACCATCTCCGCTAGACTCTCCTGGCTAATTTTCGGAACAACAGTCGCGGGCACTCCATCTTTGCCAAAATGCGCGAGGATCAGCAGAACCCGAGCCAGCCGTTTTTCGCTGGAGTTGAAGAGCTGATCGACGAGGTCTTCTTCATAACGAATATTACGCGCCAGCAAGTATGAGACAAAAAGCTCGGAGAATGCCGGCTCGCGATGCAAGGCTTCGATCATCGCTTGCCTTTCGATGCGTTGAATCTCGCATTCCGTCATCGCTGAAGCGGAACCCATGCGCAGCGATTGTCCAGCCAACGCGCCTTCGCCAAAGAA
>PLBX01000562.1:9666-9870 GCA_003135495.1 Acidobacteriaceae bacterium
AAAATTACCTCATTTTTCGCGAAGGTCAACTGTCTTCTGCCTTCGCCGATGGTGGCGAGAAAGGCCAACGGTTCGAAAGATTGAGCCTTCGTTTTGGCGGCCGGCGATGTACCCATCACTACTTATTTTAGTCCAGTAGCGCACACTTTGCTCATAAATCGTCAACTGCATCGGTGTTGCTTGTGTGGCGCGTCCGCGATTGCC
>PLBX01000146.1:0-2606 GCA_003135495.1 Acidobacteriaceae bacterium
CCGCCCAACAGATCAATCGAGGGAATCAGCATGGCCACCTCACGAGTATGCCGGCTTCGTGCAATTCGCGTTTTAATTGCGCGATATTCTCGATGCCGAAGTGAAAAATGGATGCAGCGAGAGCGGCGTCGGCGCGGCCATCGCTAAAGACCTCGATGAAGTCGTGCGCCGAGCCTGCGCCTCCAGATGCAATCACAGGAATGGAAACCGCCTCGGCCACGGCGCGCACCAGAGTGCAGTCAAAGCCGGATTGAGTGCCGTCCCGGTCCATTGAGGTGAGCAGTATTTCACCCGTTCCACAGTCAGCCGCTTGCCGCGCCCATTGAATCGCGTCCTGGCCCGTGGGTATGCGTCCTCCGGCGACGAACACTTCGAACTTTGTGTCGGTTTTTCTGGCATCAATCGCCACTACAACGGCTTGCGAACCAAAGCGGGCTGCGATCTTTGAAATTAATGAGGGATCACGCACGGCGGCCGAGTTAATCGCGATCTTGTCCGCTCCCGCATCGAAGACTGCCGCGGCATCTTCGAACTGGCGAATGCCTCCGCCTACGGTAAAGGGAACGAACAGAGAGCGCGCGGTGCTGCGGACCGCTCCCAGCAGCGTGTTTCGGTTTCCGCTGGTTGCGGTGATATCTAGAAGAACAATTTCATCCGCGCCGTTGCGAGCGTGGGAGGCGGCGCACTCCGCGGGATCGCCTGCGTCGCGCAGATTCTTGAAACGCACGCCCTTCACTACGCGGCCGCCATCCATGTCAAGGCAGGCGATAATGCGCTTGGTCAGCACACGACCTCACAGAAGTTCTTCAAAATTGATAGCCCAACATCTCCCGATTTTTCAGGATGAAACTGCACTCCAAAAATGTTTTCTTGCTCAACAGCGGCCGAAAACAGAAGGCCGTATTCGGTGGAAGCGCTGGTTGGGGCGAGGAGCGGCGCATGAAAGGAGTGCGTGTAATAGACGAAAGAGTCTTGCGCAATATCCCGCAAGAGGCGCGAACTCTTCTGAATCGTCAGAGAATTCCAACCCACATGCGGCGATTTGACCGAGGCAGGGAACTGCCGGCATTTGCCGGGGAAGATGCCTGCCCCAGAAATTTCCGTGCACTCTTCGCTGCCTTCGAAAAGCCATTGCATCCCGAGGCAGATTCCGAGAAATGGTTTGCCTCCGGAAGCCGCTTGCAGCAAGGCCTCGCGCATGCCATTTGTTTCAAGAGCGCTTAAAGAGGAAAAGTGTCCTACTCCCGGCAATACGATCTTGTCGGCGGTCGCTAAGATTTCAGGCTGATCCGTTACCACGGCTTGTGCGCCGAGATGGTCAAATGCTTTCTTCACAGATCTCAGATTGCCGGCGCCGTAATCCACGATGGCAATCATAGGAGTCCCTTGGTGCTTGGAAGCATTCGTCCCAAGCGGCGGTCGCGTGAGCAGGCCACGCGCAGGGCTCGTGCAAACGCTTTGAAGAGGCTTTCGATCTTGTGATGGCTGGAGCGTCCATAGAGAACACGCGCGTGTACATTCGCTCGAGCACCCCGGGCAAAGCCTTCGAAGAAATCGGGCACGAGTTCTACCTGCAGGTCTCCCACACGCAGGGCACGTACTTTTGTATCCACAACAGCGGTGGCGCGGCCTCCGAAATCGACAGCGGCAAGGCCCAGAGTTTCATCCATGGGCATGATGAAGTAGCCGGCGCGCAGAATTCCGCGGCGATCTCCCAAGGCACGGTCGAAAAGTTCACCGAGGGCAATTCCAACGTCTTCGACGGTGTGATGCTGGTCAACGTCCAGGTCGCCTGACGCCGTAATTTTCAGATCGAAGCCGCCGTGCCGGGCAAAAAGTTCTAACATGTGGTCGAGAAAACGGATTCCGGTTGAAACTTCGTACTTGCCGCGACCCTCAATGGTCAGTGCAGCGCGAATTTCGGTTTCCGCCGTTTTGCGATGCAGGTTAGCTTTCCTCATACTTTCGCTCCACTGGAAATCTTGAGTGTCTCGACCACATCGCGGAGCGCATCAATGAGAGTTTGTGTATGTTCGAGAGTCCCGACCGTTAGCCGCACGCAGCCTTCACATCCTGGATCGGAACTCCTGTCGCGCACCAGAATTCCCTTCCTGCGCAAAGCTTGAAAAAATGACGCATGCGCTGTGCCGATGCGCACAAGAACAAAGTTAGCTTGGCTCGGCCAATAGCGAAGTCCGATATCTCCAAGTTCGTTCTCCAGTTTTTTGCGGCCCTGCTTCACTTCTCCGACATAGCGCTCGATATATTGCTGATCGCTAAGCGCCCACGGCAACGCCGCCAGCGCGACTGCATTCACGTTATAGGGCGAAGCGACGCGGCGCACCATCCCCATTTGGCGCGCATCGCCAGCCAGAATGCCGATTCGAAGACCAGCCAAGCCGTAGGCCTTCGAAAAGGTGCGAGCCACGAAAATATTCGCGGGACGTTCCGGAACGTCGAGAATCGTCTTGCCGTGAAATTCGAAATAGGCTTCGTCCACCAGCAACGCCGCCTGCGGCGCGGCCTGAGCGATCTGCATTAGGTTGTTGCAGGCCACCACTGTTCCGGTCGGATTATTTGGATTCGCTATGGCGATCAGCCTTGTG
>PLBX01000146.1:2661-13171 GCA_003135495.1 Acidobacteriaceae bacterium
GTTAGAAGAACTTCGGCGGCATCAAGGCCGAGAAACTTGCCTACCTCGGCTTCCACCGGCTCGCGCTCGGGATAGCGGGCCAGTGTTTCGGCGTCCAGAGAACGCAGCGCTGCCAACACGCGCGGCGAACAACCGGCGGTACTCTCGTTGAAATCAAGACGCAGCCCTTGACGGCCTTCAAGTGGAGGACGATAGCTCTGCAAACTCTTCACCGCGTGACGTGCCTCAAGCATGGGAATACCTCGCGCGCATCGATTCGGCGTGGCCGGTCAAGCCTTCGGCCTCAGCCAAAGTAATCGTCGCCGGGGCGATGCGACGAATTCCCTCGATGGAAATTTCCTGGCATGAAATGATGCGGACGAAATCGAGCACGCTCAGACCCCCGCGCACGCGCGCCATCGATCCCGTCGGCAATACATGGTTAGGACCGGAGATGTAGTCGCCAGCGGACTGAGGCGTAAACTCATTCAGAAAAATTGACCCTGCGTTGCGCACAAACGGGGCCAGGAGTGCGGGGAGGGTGAGATGCTCGGGCGCAATGCGATTTGAAGTCTCGACCGCTTCATCGAGACTGGCCACGAGAAGGATGGCCCCGCGACCAGTGAGTGACTCGGCAGCAATCCGATTTGTTCGTATTCGCCGCTGAATTTCCTTCTGCACAGTCTTCGCTATTTCCCTCGAACTTGTAATCAAGATGCAGAGCGCATCCGGATCGTGCTCCGCCTGCGCCACCAGGTCAGACGCAATTAAAACTGGATCACCGCTATCGCTGATGAACACGGCCTCCGTAGGACCGGCGAGGAATTCGATCGCGCAATCGAACGCAACGAGTTTTTTTGCAGCAGTCACATATCGATTACCGGGACCGACAATCTTGCGCACAGGCGCGACGCTTTGCGTTCCGTAGGCAAGGGCGGCGACGGCTTGCGCTCCACCAATACGATAGAATTCGCGAACGCCGAGAAACGCCGCAGCCGCCAAAGTCGCCTGGGCAGGATGCGGCGATACCACGCGAATTTCGGAGACGTCCGCCATTTGCGCCGGGATCACCGTCATCAGCAACGTGGATGGCAATGGATACCGGCCGCCGGGGACGTAACAGCCTACCGATTCCAGAGGACGCACGAGTTGACCTACGTTGACTCCCGGTTGAATTTCGCGCCGCCACTCTTCCGGTTTTTGCCACTCGCAATATTGGCGAATGTTCGCCGCCGCTTGCTTGATGGCACTTTGCAGTTTCGCAGGCGTTTCCTTCCAAGCTGTCTGTAACTCAGCGGAGGAAACGCGAACGCATTCGCTTTCGCCGAGGCCGTCCCATCGCTCCGCGTAACGACGCAAAGCTTCATCGCCGTTGCGACGCACGTTATTCACGATTCGTCGCACTGCTGGCTCAATTTCAGCCAGATCATTTGCACCACGCTGATCGAGCGCCTGTAGGAAGCGATTCTTTTTGGTTCCGTCGAGAATGCGCATCACATCACCACCTTATTCAGTGGATACTCGACAATGCCTTGAGCGTTGGCTTGCTTGAGCTTTGGAATCAGGGACCAGGCAGTCTGTTCATCAATGATGGTGTTGACCGCGACCCACTCGCCGTCTGCCAGCGGAGCGACAGTGGGATTCTTTAGGGCGGGCAATACGCTGAGAACCGCGGCTAAGTCTGGCTTGCGCACGTTCAGCATCAGACCGACTCGACCATGCGCGGCAATTGCTCCGGAGAGCATTACCGCTAGATTTTCGATCTTGTTCCGCCGTTCAGGATCAGCCCACGCCGGTTTGTTGGCGATCAGTTGTGTGTTTGATTCCAAGACCGTCTCGATAATTCTGAGATGATTGGCGCGTAGCGAACTTCCGGTTTCAGTGACTTCGACGATGGCATCGGCCAGCAAGGGCGGTTTCACTTCGGTCGCGCCCCAGGAAAATTCAACTCTTACCGGCACGTTCCGTTGAGCAAAATAATTTTTCGTGAAACTTACTAATTCGGTAGCAACGGTTCGGTCCGCGAGATCTTCCGGTTTCTGAAAATTCGAATCTTCGGGGACGGCCAGTACCCACTTTACTTTTCCCATGCTCTGTTTTGAATAGATGAGGTCGGCGACGCTGACCACGTCGAGGCCGCTTTCGAGAACCCAGTCGAGGCCGGTCAACCCAGCGTCGAGCGCACCGTGTTCGACATAACGCGCCATCTCCTGCGCACGAATGAGCATGCATTCAATCTCTGGATCATCAGTCGCAGCGAAATAAGACCGAGCATTGGTGTACACGCGCAGGCCCGCGCGTGCGAACAGGCCTAAAGTCGCTTCCTGCAAACTTCCTTTGGGAATACCCAGTCGAAGCTTCATTGCCGCGCCTCTTCCTCAACCGCGGACGTGTTGACGAGCGAAAGCTCTTTCGTGAAACATGATTTTGACCCGGTATGGCAAACTTTGCCCTCGCCTAATATGCGCACACGCAGAAGCACCGTATCGCGATCGCAATCCGTCCATGCCGTCACCACTTCGAGGCGGTTACCGGAGGTTTCGCCCTTGGTCCACAGCGACTGCCGGGTGCGGCTGTAGAAGGTGACAAAGCCGGTTCGCAAAGTAACGTTCAGCGCCTGACGATTCATGAAGCCAAGCATCAGCACCTCGCCGGTGGCCGCATCCTGCACGACGGCCGGCGCCAAGCCTTGCATTTTTTCGAAATCGATCTCCATAAACAACTCCTCTTTCTTGTGCTGTCTGAGCACCGTGCAGTTAGAAATAAAAAGCCCGCTGCTGCGGAAGTCGCATCAGCGGGCTTGGATTTCCTATTATTGCTTTTTAGGCTTTCATCCGAAATGCTCCGCCGACACACCGAGTGCGGGATGATGGTGGTGGCGATGATGGTGGAGCGAAAGCATGATTCTCAATATTAGGACGGGAATGTTTTGGCGTCAACTATTTTCAGGCGCGGACAAGGCGTCTCTTGCTGATGTTTGGGGTAAAGTAAAGCGGGATGCCGAGTCGCGACGTTAAAGTGAATACTCATCGAAGATGCGCATACTGATCGTTGAAGACGAAATCCGACTTGCTGACAACATCGCCGCTGCGCTCAGGCAGGGGGCGGGGGTGGCGGTGGATTGCGCCCATGATGGGAAAGAGGGCGCGTCGCTTACAGAATTTGGGCACTATGATCTCTTGCTGCTGGATCTGATGCTTCCTGGGCTCGATGGCTTGAGTATCGTGCGTCGCGTGCGCGCTCGCGGCGATGCTACTCCGATACTCGTACTTACGGCCCGGGACGAACGGCGGCACGTGGTCGAACTTCTAAACGCTGGCGCTGACGACTACCTGACCAAACCATTTGATCTCGGCGAGTTGATTGCGCGAGTGAAGGCTTTGATTCGGCGCGGAAAGGGCGCAGCTCATCCGTTGCTCAAGGTGGGCCGGCTCACTTTGAACGCGGTGGAGCAGACGGTCCGCTGCGGAGGGCAGTTAATCGACCTATCGCCCACGGAGTACCGAATCCTGGAATATTTGATGTTCCGTCCACGTGCGATCGTCTCCAAGCGGGAATTGCTGGAACATCTCTATGACTACACGTGGGAGCATCATTCCAACGTAATTGAAGCGCATATTTCGAACCTGAGAAAACGATTGCGAGCCATGAGGGAAGAGGCAACAGTAGAGACACTGCGCGGACGTGGGTACAGGCTGGAAGCTCCGGATTCTGAGCTATGAGAACGCACTCGCTCACAGGTCGGCTCATCGTGGGAGTTCTGCTGGCGGAGTTGTTGTGCGCGGTGTGCTTTTCCGTCGTTGCGACCGAACACGAGATGCATGGACGCCAGCACGCCTTCGACATTATGTTGCGCGGGCGCGCGGATTCGCTGCTGGGCGCCGTACAGGACGCCGACGACGCAGAAGCAAATGTTACGGTGGATCGCAACGAACTGGATTTGCCGGCCGAAGACATCTACGTCGTGTTAAGTCCCGCCGGCAGGTTGTTGGGGGAGTCGAACGGCGCCGGGACAAGAGCGCTGGATGAGCTCGCTTCTGCGCACCGGGATGGTTATTTCAACGTTGAACTGGACGGGGTTCACTACCGTGCGCTTCGCACCCAGGGCGTGCGCATTATTGATCGGCTGGAAAACGGGGGCACACGGCGTCCCGTCACGTTAATTTATGGTGCTCCGACGAGCCATCTTCGGCACGAGGCCGTCGAGGCCGCTCGTTTCTACGTGATCAGCAGCGTGCTGCTGCTGGCCGGCACCGGAATCCTTCTGGCGTGGCTGCTGCGGCGCTGGCTCGCTCCGCTGCGAGAGCTGGCACAAGCTGCATCGAGTGTTTCAGTTGCGTCGTGGGAATTCGAGCCGACGGAAAATGCCCTGAGGACACGGGAACTGGAACCAATCGTTTATTCAATCCGGCAATTGCTCAAAGGATTGCGGGAGGCATTTGAACGGCAGCGGAGGTTCACCGGGGATGCGGCGCATGAATTGAAGACGTCGCTTGCGCTGCTGAAGTCGAGTCTGCAACTGCTGACTATGAAACAGCGGAACGCGGATCAGTATGAAGATGGACTGACAGGATTAACGGTAGATGTTCAGAGAATGGAAGAACTCACGGAGCGGATGCTGGCTTTAGCACGGGTTGAAGAGGAGCCATCAAGGCTAGCCGAAGCGATCGACTTGGGGAAACTGGTGCGATTGCTGGCCAGGCGCTTGCAGCCCGCTGCGGATGTGAAACAGGTCAAGATTAGACTCGCCGGCGACGATACGTATCTCGTGAATATGCATGCTACCGATGCCGAAATTCTCGCTTCAAATCTGGTGACGAATGCCGTGCAGTACAGCCCTCCCGAGGCTGAAGTGATCGTCTCTCTTGGAGCTCCGGACGGAATGATAGAGATGCGAGTTACCGACCGGGGAGTTGGGATTCCGGAAGCCGCTCTTCCCCATATTTTCGAACGCTTTTATCGCACCGACGCTTCGCGAAGCCGTACCAGTGGCGGTACTGGACTAGGACTGTCGATTTGCAAGGCCATCGTCGAGCGCTCGCAAGGGTCGATTGAAGTGCAAAGCGCTGCTGGTCGAGGCACAGAGGTTATCGTGACTTTGCCAAAAGCTGTGGGATAGGTCGAATTCAGTCATCTCTATAATTCAGCATGTTTTAAGGTTCAGTCCCAATAATCGGAGACCGGCCGCAATAACCTCCGGCCAATGGGAGAAACAAAGATGGCTGTCACCGTTGATCGCACGCTTCTACGCCGTATGCTGGCACTCACTGCAATTGCCTTCTGTTTATTCAGGGCCTCGTCCGTTGCCGCACAACAGCCTTACAAAATAATTGAGCACTGGAAGATAGGTGGGACGGGCTCGTGGGATTACCTGGTTGCGGATTCCGCCGCGCATCGGCTTTACGTTACCCATGGCCAGCAGGTTGTGGTCATCGATAGCACCACCGGCAAAGCGGTCGGCGCCATTACAGGATTGAAAAAAGCACACGGCGTAGCGCTCGACGATCAGGATAAATTCGGTTACATCAGTGACGGGGACAGCAATAACGTCGTGGTATTTGATCGGTACGACTTTCGCATTGTCGCGACCATTCCGGCCGGAACTAATCCGGATGGGATAGTTTTTGACCCGTCTACAAAGACCGTGTGGGCCTTCAACGGCCACGGAAAAAACGTCACGATCATTGACACCGCGACCAACCAGGTCATCACTTCGGTGGATGTTCCGGGAAAGCCGGAGTTTCCGGTTGCGGACGGTCACGGCTCGGTTTATGACAACATCGAGACGGAAAATGCGATTGTCCGCTTCGATGCCCGCGCCAAAAAAATCACGGCCACGTGGAAGCTCAACGATTGCGAATCACCTTCGGGCCTAGCTATTGATCGCGAGCACCACAAGCTCTTTGCGGTATGCGACGGCAAGAAGATGGCCGTAGTGGAC
The DNA here is from genome assembly GCA_003135495.1 of Acidobacteriaceae bacterium. Taxonomy (GTDB): domain Bacteria; phylum Acidobacteriota; class Terriglobia; order Terriglobales; family Acidobacteriaceae; genus Acidiflorens. The sequence goes on from PLBX01000146.1 coordinate 8,582, forward strand.
GCCGATAGCGGCAAGCAGATTGCATCGCCGAAGATCGGCGACGGTCCAGATGCTACGGACTTTAGTTCGAAGCACCAATTGGCTTTCAGTTCGAACGGCGACGGCACATTGACGGTTGTCGATGCGGCGCATGGCTATAAGGTGATAGAAAATCTGCCTACGGCAAAGGGCGCCCGCACCATGACTTATGATGAGGCGACCGATCGCGTCTATCTCGTCACTGCGAAGTTCGGCCCGGTCCCAGCGTCAACTCCGCAAGTGCAACACCCCCGGCCAACGGCGCTGCCTGACAGTTTTGAAGTCATCGTCATAGGAAGAAAGTAGTCCGACGAAAATGGAGGATCGAGCCAGAGAAAACGGGGCTGCCGCTGAACGAAACGGCAGCCCCGTTTTCAATGTTAGGGTAGCATTGCCTACGTTCAAGTTTGGAATTACGATCCAGAACACAAATACGGGAATTTAAAAAATGGACAAACACAATCTCTCCCTCCTTCGCTCGATACATATTTCCGCCGTTCTGCTTGCGCTGGCCTTTGCGTTCCTCGGTTATCAGAGGGCGAATGCCGAAGGCGCTCCCACAGCAGTCGCTCAGAATGCACCCGCGCAGATTCATGCGCTCAAAGTGACGCTGCTGTCGACGATGCTGGCAGGTAGCACGACGGGAATGGGAGAGTGGGGCTTTTCAGCGCTGATCGAAGCTGATGGTCATCGCATCCTGCTGGATACGGGAGCTCACCCCGACACCGTGTTGCAAAATGCGCACGACTTGAAGATTGATTTGTCCGACGTTAAAGAAGTGATTCTGACGCATAACCACTGGGATCACGTCAGCGGGCTACTAAATCTACGCAAGGAGATGATGAAAAAAAATCCAGCGGCATTGTCCGTGGCCTATGTCGCGCGCGGAATTTTCTACAGCAGACCCGGGGCCGAAGGGGAAGACAACCAGATGATCGCGTTGAAGAAAGAATACGAAGCGACGGGAGGAAAATTCATTGAACATGAAGGGCCGTCGGAATTATTTCCGGGCGCGTGGCTGACCGGTCCGGTTCCACGAAAATTTCCGGAGCATAACTGGAGCAGCACTGGGAAAGTGCAGACGCCCAGCGGACTGGTGGAGGATACGATTCCAGAGGACCAGGCACTAGTTCTCAATACGCCGCAAGGGTTGATCGTGATAACGGGATGCGGTCATGCAGGAATCATCAACATCCTCACCTTTGCGCGAGAGCAATTCCCCAACGAGCCGGTGGAAGCGGTAGTGGGCGGGCTGCACCTGTTTCCGGCGACGGATGAGCAACTCGATTGGACTGCCGACAAGATGAAAGAGTTTAAAGTGGCGAACTTGATTGGCGCGCATTGCACCGGAATCGAAGCCGTCTATCGCATCCGCGAGCGCCTTGCGTTGCCGCGATCGTCGGCGGTGGTGGGGAGTGTGGGAGCCAGCTTTGTGCTTGGCGAAGGAATTCATCCCGGACCGCTGGCTAAATAAGCAATCGCGGCCGATGGCGCGTCATGCCGCAACGTACCCGCCATCGACCGGCATGATAGCTCCTGTTACCCAGGACGATTCGTCGCTCGCCAAATAGACGGCCAATCCTGCAATGTCCTCGGGCTGACCTAGCCTTCCGATGGGGTGCGCGGCGGTCCTCTGCCGGCGAATCGCTTCAGGATCACTAGTCTTCGAGAGAAGTCCCTCGGTCAGTTCCGTTTCAACGAACGACGGGCAGATGGCGTTTACCCGGATTTTTTCATGCCCGTGGTCGATGGCCATGCTTTTCGTCAACTGGACTACCGCACCCTTGGATGGAGCATAGGCGGCGCGATTGGGAGCGCCAACAAGTCCCAGAGTGGAAGCCATGTTGATGATCGAACCACCGCCCGCTTTTCTGATATGAGGAAGCGCCGCGCGCGAGAGCAGCCAAACTCCGCGAACGTTTACGTTGAAGGTTTGGTCCCACTGATCTTCGGTTAACTGCTCGGCATTGCCAACGTGAAGAACGCCGGCATTGTTCAGCAGAAAATTCACTCCACCAAATCGGCTCACCGTTTTTTCCAGCAACGAACTGATGTCGGTTTTATTGGAAACATCCGCTGCAACTGCAAACGCGAGTTCGCCAATTTCACGCGCGACTTCGTCGATGCGTTCGCGCCGCCTGCCGACGAGCACCACTCGCGCTCCCTCTCTTGCCATGGCTACCGCGCATGCGCGGCCTATTCCGCTTCCCGCACCGGTGACAATTCCTATCTTGCCCTTCAAACGTTCGCTCATGAAAATCAGTTTAGCCGAAGAGATCAGCGACTGGAGGAACAATTCACCGTTCGCGTAAAACAATTCACCGTTCAGCTAGATTTAATGTAAGGGTGGTATTTCTTAAGAGTTGTTGGTGTTGTTGAATCGCGATTTGCGCAGCATACACTTTTTGTGCAAGGTGCTCGAGTGAGATCTCGCTTCATTTTCGTGGCTCTCGTAGCGATGGTGGGATGTTCATTCACAGCCGGACTTCTTGCGCAGAGTGGTATTTCAGGCGACGCCAAATCTGCCTCCGAAAATCAACCCGGCTTTTTGTCGGGCTCGATTTCGGGGACGGTTGTCGACCCATCCGGCGCTGCGATCGCTAATGCTCAGGTTTTTTTGTTGGGCGAAGACTCCAAGCCGAAGGCACAAACCGTTACCAGCAACAGCGGGTACTTCCACTTCGATAAGATCGTTCCCGGAAAATACATTCTTCAATTTCGCGCCGACGGTTTTCGCGAAACCAGCCTGCCTACGAGTCTGAACAGCAAGCCTCTTGCTCCTCTTCGGGTGACGCTGCCGATCTTAGCCCAGGCGGAAGCCATCACCGTCGTATCTGGAGGTTCAGTTCCGCTCGTCAGTACGGAAGCATCTGAGAACCAGAACATGAACACTATCGATCGCGCTGCGCTTGATCGCGTTCCGGTGTTCGATCAGGACTACATCACAACGATGTCGCGTTTTCTGGATGACAACGCCACTGGAACCAACGGGGTTTCGCTGGTAGTGAATGGTATCGAGGCCAACGGGCCAGGAGTAACGCCCTCCGCCATTCAGGAAGTGAAGATCAACAACAATCCCTACTCGGCGCGCTTCTCGCGGCCCGGTCGCGCCCGGCTTGAGATCGTCACGAAGAACGGATCAGCCGACTATCATGGCTCGCTGAATTTCATGTTTCGGGATTCGTTTTTCGACGCGAGCAACGCCTTTGCGGCGGTCAAACCTCCCGAGCGCCGCCAATACTACGAAGGTTCAATCACCGGGCCTATCGGCCACAGCAAGCACACGAGCTTTCTGCTCGCGCTCGACGAAGACATTCAAGACCAGCAAGCCGTGATCGATCCCACTGCGCTTGCTGCCGCGGAATCGCTCGGCTTCGGCACGATTGCGCAGACGGTTCCGAATCCCACGCATCACTTCTTCGGCTCGGGGCGCATCTTTCACGACTTTTCCAACGGCGATCAGTTCTGGATTGGCTACTCCTACGAACATCGTTCCGTCGAAAATATGAACGTGGGCGGCACTATCCTACCGAGCGCCGGGACCGACACGCGGTTTCTGGAGCATGAGATCAATGTCAGCTATGTGCACCAGATCTCTTCGCATTGGGTCAACCAATTAAGATTTCTGGTTGGCCACTTCGACGCGCCCGTCACGAGCATCGATGCCAGTCCACAAATTGCAGTTTCAGGGTTGTTTACCGCGGGTGGCGCGCAAGCCGATTCCCGGCGCACCGAGTACCACTTCGACGGAACCGATTTCGCCACATACATCAGCGGCAAGCATCAACTTAGCTTCGGTGTTGATATCCCCGACATCAGCAGGCGCGCCCTCGACGACTTCACGAACCGCGCTGGCACTTACACGTTCGCGAGCAGCGGCGATTTCACCGCCGGAGCGCCCACAACCTACCTCCTCCAAACCGGCCGCGGCCATGTAGTTTTTTTGGAGAAAGTAATCAGCGGATTCGTCGAGGACAATATCCGGCTGAGGCCGGGCTTTTCTGTATATCTGGGAGTCCGCTATTACTGGCAGAATTATTTTCACAACGATCCCAACAACTTCGCCCCACGTATCGGATTTGCCTACGCTCCAACCGCCAAGAGCAAGACCGTCATTCGCGGTGGCGCAGGCGTTTTTTACGATCGTACCGGTCCCAGCCCCATCGGCGATCTTCTCCACTTTAATGGCGTCAATCTCCAGCGCTTCATCGTCGAATCGCCACACTATCCGGTGCTTCCGACTGAACTGTTGAGCACTCCTACAAGCTTGGTAACACTCGATCCTCGAGCGCACATCCCTTATACTTTGCAATTCAGCATTGGCGTGGAGCATCAAGTAACGGCCAAGAGCACGGCCAGCGCCGTCTACATCGGCAACCGGGGCATAGATTTATTCCGCTCCATTGACGCTAATGCCCCTATCGGCGATAGTTTCGTTCGCCCAAATCCGGCTCTTGGGCAAGTCCGGCAAATGCAGTCGGAGGGTTACCTTAAGGGAAATGCGCTCGAACTGACTTTCCGAGGGAAGCCCAGCAAATATTTCTCGGGACAAGTTCAATACACGCTCAGCCG
>PLBX01000269.1 GCA_003135495.1 Acidobacteriaceae bacterium
GGCGTGGACTGGCGTGCGCTGACCGTGTGGGATAGCCCATATAGAGAACGAAGATTGGCTACCACGTGGGAGCATCTGCGGAGGTTATACGTGCGCCGCGCCCGTGGCGGGCAGGGTGAACTGAAAAGTTGCGCCGGCCCCGGGAGCACCGGTGGCCCACAAGCGGCCGCCATGCGATTCAATGATCGACCGGCTGATGGGCAGCCCCATACCAGTCCCGTTCTCTTTGGTCGTAAAAAATGCCTTGAAGATCTCTTCCCCCTGCTCCTGGGGCAATCCTACACCGGTATCGCTGACTGAGATCAGCAGTTGAGCATTGCCGGCTTCCAACTTGATGGTAAGCTCACCTCCACCGGTCGTTTCCTTCATGGCATCGATGGCGTTGAGCATGAGATTCATCAAAACCTGCTGCAGTTGGACACGGTCTGCCATGACCTTAAGAAGATCCTCAGCAAGCTCGGTGCGAATTGAGATCGAATAGCGGCTGGCCTCGCTGCGCAGCAGGACAATCATTTCTCGAATGAGTTCATTTACATCAACTAATTCCCGCTGCAGCGCGCCCTTCTTGAACAGCGAGCTGATTCTGCTAATAATATCTGCCGCGCGCGTTACGTCTTTGACGATTCTCGATGCGGCTTCGCATGCCTCTGCCACGTCGGGCTCATCGCGACCAAGCCATCGCAAGCAGGTTTTAGCGTTTGTTACTGCTGCGGAAATCGGCTGCCTGATCTCGTGCGCTAGCGATGCCGTCAACTCGCCCATCGTCGTCACCCGGCTTAAGTGCGCAAGATCAGCCTGTACCTGGCGCAATCTCTCGCGCTCTTCATCCGCCCGCTTGCGTTCGGTCACGTCTATGGATGTACCGACGTATTCCAGGAGATCGCCGGATATGTTGCGAACCGGGTGACCTGTCGAGCGAACGTACTTAATCGCTCCGCCCGTAAGAACAATTCGGAAATCCACGTCAAAGTGGGGGCCTTCGTCCGGCCTTTCAAGAAACACCTCTCTGCGTACCCTCTCTCGATCCTCTGGATGAATGCGCTGGTAAAACGCTTCGTCTGACGGGATACCCCCTTCCGGATCGAAGCCAAGCAGGCGGTAATTCTCCTGTGACCAGTAGACACCCTGTCTAGTGGCCACGTTCCATGCCCAACTGCCTGTGCGGGTCAACCTCTGTGCATCAGTTAAGTATCCCTCGCTCCGCCGCAGCGCCTCTTCCGACTGCCTTGCTGCGGTGACGTCCATTACCGCTCCAACGTACTCGAGTTCCTTCGACTGATATCTTTCGGCGTGGCCCACGACATAGACATGTTTGACGGCGCCATCCGGCATCAACAATCGATGTTCAAAATCAAAATCTTTCCCAGCCTGCGCGGCCCGCTCGATTGTCTCTTTCACGAAGATCGCGTCTCCCGGATGAGTCCTTTGGAGAATAAGTTCCACGGTCGGTTTCGTCGTTCGGTCGTATTGGAAAATTCGAAAGGATTCTTCTGACCAGATGATCTCACCGGTAGCGACCCTCCAGCCAAAACTCCCGGTATGACTTAGCCTTTGAGCTTCCGCCAAATATGCCTGGCTTCGCCGAAGCGCAGCTTGGGTCAGCTTTCGTTCAGAGTTCTCCGTGCGCAATTCCTCGTTGGTTCTCTCAAGTTCCTGAACATTTGTACTCAGATCATCTCGCGCCCGCTTGAGTGATTCGGTCGTGCTCCTTTGCGAGGCGGTTAGGAAGCCCATTAGTAGCGCTGACACCACGAAGATGATTACACGCGGCAGTTGGCTCGAATCTAAATAAAATGAATGGGTCGGGGACAGGAAGAAGTAATCGAATGCCAGAGCAGAGACCGTGACCCCAAGCAAACCCTGCCTGAAGCCGCCGAACCAGGCGCTGAATATGATGGCGCAGAAAAACACCGATGCGAAGACCTCGGAATGCCAGAAATGCCACAACACCCATGCGACGATGACCGCTGAAGCAACCGAAACGAGGGTGACGGCATACTTCACGCTAGAAGGAGGGTTGGTCCACCAATTCGCTTTAGACATCGGCATATATTTGCTTCGTCATATAACAGCATCGCCGGCGACCGGCAGGCTGAACAAAAAGATTGCACCGCACCCCGTGTTTTTCTCAGCCCATAAACGGCCGCCATGCAATTCAACGATGGAGCGGTTACCTATGCCAATCCCCTGGCGCTTGGTGGTAAAGAATGCATTGAAGATCTGGTCCGATTGTTGTTCGGGTAAGATCGAGAGCACAACTGCAAGAATCCCAGGACATGGCCCCGCATACCAGACGGTCAGGGCAATGGCGAAGGAAGTAGACCGCAAGACCGTAGCCAGGACGGGGGACGGGCCAATCGCAATTGTAGGTTCGCCCGGGGCCATGGTTCGCCTCTCTTGGATAGCGTTTGAGTTGGATTCCGCAACCGGTTTACCGAGGAAAAACATCATACCGCAGAAGCGTCAACTCGACGAGGGGCCAAAGTTTTGGCTCGACGTTTCGCACTATCCGCCACACTCCATGCCGCTACTCCTGCCTGACGGTATAGTGTTTACCGAACTCCCGTATTGTCGGCAACTCGGAAGCTATGCGTTTGTTGACGTAACAGCGATTGCACTAACTACCCCAACTGCAAAAAGTCGCGTACCCTATCCCAGGCTTCATCGTCCAGCGACCCGCATCATTCTTATTCATCACAAATGCCCAGTGATCACCCTCACAGACCTCCACCCCGTAGATTGCGACAATATCCGCTGAGTGCGTAGCAGGCAGCGGTGCGCCCGTCCTACGAGACGGTCACCGAAGTTCCGCCAACCCATTTGTCAACGCTCTTTGATAATAGACCGAACCAAAAAATTCCCGCTAACCCCATGATTCCAGATACCAAAGGGGGGAGGGGGTGCCGTAACTAACTGGCAAAATCTACGACATCCATATCCCGTCCCGATTCCAAACTTCATACAGATGTCGCACCTACTGGTAGGGTGATTTATTGCGCCGCATATCGTCAATTACACCGACAACGCGGTCGTTGCCTTGCGACCACGACCTTTGTCGTTCGGAATTCAACTAAACTACTTTAGGCAAATGTGCCCTGCCCATGACCGAAGCCGAATTTAAAAAGCACCTCGATGCAGCCGAGAAGAGTCCGAAAGAACTTGCAACCGCTGTCTCCGGTTTGCCCGAACAAACTCTGCGTTACAAGCCTTCGCCGGAAAAATGGTGCGTCCTGGAAGTCCTCGGTCATCTGGCCGATGTCGAGATCATCTATGGATATCGGCTGCGACAAATGCTGACAGATACTAAGCCGGTCATCGCGCCGATCGATCAGGATGCATGGGCGCGCAATCTCAACTATCTGAATTCGCCTCCCATGGAACTGGTCGCGTTCTACGCATTGGCACGCCATCACAACTTGCGTTTGCTGCGAAGTCTGAAGGCTTCCGATCTTGCGAAGTCAGCGTTTCACCCCGAGATGCAGCGCGAGATGACGGTTGCCGAACTCAGCGAGAGGATGGGCGGACACGGCGCTGCACATCTGCAGCAGATCGAACGATTGAAAGCGATGGTTAGTAAAAAAGGAGGGTTGAGCTCAAGAACCCAATAAATCCTCGCCGCCGATCAGGAAGATTTGCCTTCCGCGAAACCTTGCAGAGCTTGTAGCAAGCGCATGTTGACATGCTGGTTTCCCTGGACTTCCGGCAAGAATTCGCAGCCGTAACAATAGCCCTCGCGGTTGCGCACCGTACTTACAACGCGGATAGGTTCGCCAGAATAAGGCGGAGTGAACTCAATTTCGACTTCATCGCCCACCACCAGCTCCACGCCTACCATCACGCAAACTCCGTGCTCGCTCAGTTCTTTCCCGCGTCCCTCTCGAATTACTGTTTTATCGGTTTTGTGCAGGATGACACGGAGAGGAACGTCGATCTTGTAGCGGATCGAGCGGCGTTTAATTGGGTACGCAACGGTCTCGGCGGCCACAATTGCAAAGTTAGCAGGTCTGTTCCTGTGCGTGGAAGGAACGAAGGTAGGATGCGACACACTTTCGATTGGACGCGTCGCCCCACCCGCGCCACAATCAGTTACGGCAACTTGGCGTACTCGGATTGCGCTTGTTTGAGAATTGGCAAGTCAGGGTCAGCGTCTTTCCACTTCGCAAATAGATCCTGATAAGCAGTGCGAGCGCCAGTGTTATCGCCGGCCAGAGCAAGGGAACGAGCGAGTTGTAGTTGGCTGATGGAATGGAGCGGCGACAAAGGATTGATCGTCTTCTTGTCAATAACCTTCTTAAATTCTGCTGCCGCCTCCTTGCCCGACCGCATTGAAAGGTAAGCCATCCCGCGATAAAAAGTCGGAGCGATGTCATTTCCTTCGAGACGTCCACTTACTTTCAGCGCCTCGATTGCGGCGGCCGGGTTGCCGCGTTTGATTTCCATTGCCGCCCGCACCTGCGGAATCCAGCTCTGCTGCAGAATGGTATCGTTCGGACGCCTCTTGCCCAGAGCCTCAATAACTTTCTCAGGCCGCGCAGCGTCTCCAGACCAGGCGAGCCAGGCGGCGGGCCATACAACCCGTTCGTTATATAGATCGAGGGCCTGATTCGACCAGGACCTGGCCTCTGCGGGATCGCCCAACCAGTTTTCGTAAACTCCGCGGGCGGCGGCGGCCGCGGCATGCGCATCGTGCGCAGCGAGGA
>PLBX01000036.1 GCA_003135495.1 Acidobacteriaceae bacterium
GGCTTAGGACCGCGTCAATAAGTGTAACGGCGATATCTCAACAGGTATGATCTCCGAATGGCTCGCTTCTCAAGTGCAGTGACAACACAATCCACTGAGGTCGGCCTTATTTTGCTTCCAAAGCCTTCAGGATCGCGTTGTAGGCCGGTTTCTTTTGGTAAGAGTCATCGAAGGGTAGTGCCCAGCCTTGCTTGCCCTTGAAGTAGGCGGGTATCCAGGAATATTTGTCGGTGAAGCCCCAGATCTGAAGAACGCGGCAGTTGGGATTATGCAGGCAGACGCTGGTGACCTTGCCGTACAGGGCGGCTTGGGCGGCCAGGTTGGCGGCGTTGGGTGCATTCACGCGGACGTCCAGCTCTGTGATGTGAATTTCCAAGCCAAGGTCGCTGAAGCGTTTCAGGTTGGCCGCAAAAGAATCGAGCGTCTTGGGATTGTCGAAATCGAGGTTAAAATGTGCCTGAAACCCGATGCCGTCGATCGGAGCGCCGCGAGCTACGAAGTCCTTGGCCATAGCGTAAATGGCGTCGGACTTAGGATTGATCACTTCTGCCTGGTAATCATTATAGAAAAGCTTGGCTTTCGGATNNCGCCCAGCGAAACGCCTGCTCGATATAGGCGGTGCCTCGATCTTTGAGGCCGATGCCGGGAGAGTCATACCAAATGCTGCTCCGCAAGCTTCCGTCATCGTTGAAAGCTTCGTTAACCACGTCCCACGCCCAGACGTTCCTTGCGTAGTGGCCGACGACGGTGGAAATGTGATTCTGCAGAATCGCCTTGAGCTGCTCAGAGTCGATGGTCTTCGCCGCGACGCCGCCCACAACCCAGTCGGCGACCCGGTAGTACCAAACCAAGCAGTGGCCGCGGACCAGCATGTCGTGAGCCTGGGCAAAGGCGACAAGTTTGTCAGCAGGTGCGAAATCGTACGCTGACGCATCGGAACCGGGCCGCGGGTGAATGAAGTCGAACTTCATGTGGATTTCCGGTTCGATCTGCTGGAATTGTGCGGCGAGCGTATCCGCATACTGCTGTTCACTTAGTCGCCCCGGACCCGCCGCTGCGCCTATGATCAACCCCCGTGCGCTGCCCGCCTCTCGCAGTGTCGCGCTGCGAGGTTGCGGCGATGCATCTTGCCGAGTCGTCACTGGATTCTGGCCTGACGCGGGTGTTTGACTTGCTAGAAGGGCAGCGAGAAACAAGTATGTCGTGCGATGAGCAAACATATTGCCAACCTCTTTGGCCGAGATTAGGAAGCTCAACCAGTCAAAACTAATTCCTCTTGCGGTGTGACGGCGGACCGTACATTACACAAACCACCGAACCACCGCCCCTTTGTTCGGCAGCGTGCCACGGGACATCCAGCTCCGCCACATCAATATTCGTCAATACCAGAGCGCTTGGTAACAAGTGAATACGAGGTAATGCCCGTGACGAACCCGGTCCTGCTTGCTGAAAATTCGGCCTCAACTCACTCTGACTGATGTTAACAGGCGATTACACGTTTTGACTGCTGGTCAATGAGCGCTATCGGGATTTATCACCAATTACGGGTAAGTGCCGGTTTCGGTGTAGCCGACTAATCGGGCGTAGCGACAAGTTCGCTAAGTTTTCATGGGAGCCACAACCGCCAAAGCGCGGCGTCTCTTCTTCATCGCCAACGATGGTCACTGCCGTTGGTTGTGGCGAGCGAAGCTTCCACCGCTAACTTGCGAGACGGGCTGCGCAACGCAGGCACGCAGCCCGTGTGCATCTCCACCGAAACTGCCATACGTCCGAAAATATCACCGCGTCTTCCGCTACCGCGAACCATGAGCCGCCCGTGCGTGGATTCCGCCGCACGGGTCACCCAGGGCGGAGTATGATCGGGGCCTATGGCGATACCGCCTGCTCTCCCCGCTACGATTCGCAAACGCGGGAACCCTAATTGGGGACGTCCCATGCCATCCGTTCCCGCTCTCCCTACTGAATTCGAACTACGGATCAGGCAACTGCAGCTGACGGCAGAGATGTATACCTCCTCGCGTGACCTCCGCTCCTGGTGTGAGCAAAACAGGAATCGGCTCTATGTCCCAGAATGGTTACTTGAAGAGTGGGGCATCATCGTAAATCTAAACTTCGGCGCGGTCGCGACCTAACCACGCAAGCAATTCGTGACCTGGTCCACGATTGAACCTGACCGACCCGAGGTCTAGAAGTCATCTAAGCACAAAATGGGGAGAGCATCTTGGCCGCAAAAAGTCTCATGGTTCTTAGTGCGAGCATTATCCTTTCGCTCGGAGTCGTCCACCTCGTCTATACGTTCTGGGGGCCAAAGCTCACGCCCCGTGACCCCGCGCTGCAAATCAGCATGAGCCAGATTTCACNNTGAGCCAATGCGAGAAAACCGAAAACCAAGCCGAATAAAATAAGTCCCATGCTGTGGCTGGCATTGAAGCCCACCCAACATCGCCACATTGTTGTTTCTTTCGTAACGGCCAACTCCTCTTTCAGTCACCGTTCCTGCTCGTTGTCGGGCTGGCAATGCTTGGTGGTTTCGTTGTGCTCGGCAAGGTTTATTGGTTCAGTGTGCCTTTGACAGGCATCTGCATTTCTGTGGCCTGCTATGTCGCCAGCATTGCGCTATCGCGGGCCTAACTCAGAACCCGGTCAATGAGTGTAATGACGATATTACAACAAGTGATGGTCACGGCCCCGGCTGGATTGTGGTGCCGACCGCCTGCCCGGCGCATTCTGTAACTGCGCTCACACGGCGATGTACTTGACGTCACAGACACGTTGGTCTGTCCGAAGCTATGATTTGGCGGTCTTCGACCCGAGACAGTGCCACTCCCTTGTCTATTCTCCATCGGCATGGGAAATGGCGGCGGGGGATGAGCCTCCTGGGGGAGGAGGTCGCCCCCGTCGCTTTCCTTTCAAACCGGAGACCGGGCTATCGCGAAATGACTTGCGCCGCCGCCTAGGAGAGAGAAAATGACCAACCCAATGACAGACCTAGACGCTTGCACAGACGAGGAGCTGGAGCAGGAGCTGGCTCGCGTGCTCGCGCATGCTCGTGGAGAAGTGCTGAACGACGCTGAAGTGCAGAAATTCTGGCAGCTCAACGAAGAGATTCTGCGGCGCGTGCGGCATCAGGAAACGCCGCGTAGCGGGGCGAATTGTTAACTGATGCAATCAGGCGTGGGTGTTGAAAAACTC
>PLBX01000124.1 GCA_003135495.1 Acidobacteriaceae bacterium
ATCTTTATCCATGCCGGCGGAAGAGCCGAGTACACCGGCTCCGACGTAGGCTAGGTCGGCTAATTCAAGCAGGCCTTGGATGGTTCCATCTTCTCCGAAGGTGCCGTGAAGGACGGGGAAGATTACGTCGACGTTGATGGCGCGATCGGCGGCGCGTCGCAAATTCGCATCCGTCTGAAATGGAGCGAGGCTGGAGCCGCGGCGCGTGGGTTCAGGGGGAACTACGACCGACTCTCCCGTGGCTAAAAGGGCAGCGCCGGGAGTGGCGTCGGGATCGCCCGCCCGCAGGTTTGCTTGTGTGGCGCGGGCGCCCTCGCCCGCGTGCTGTTCGCCCTTCAGCAAACGCTCGGCGTGTTCGGCCGTGAGCCAGCGGCCATCTTTCGTGATGCCGATGGGTACCACCTCATATTTGGTTTTATCGATTGCGTTTACAACGGATGCGGCGGAGAGCAGGGAGACCTCGTGTTCGCCGCTGCGTCCGCCGAAGAGAATGCCGACTCGAATCTTTGTTGTGGACATGCTGATTCAAGTCTGGCGTTCGATGCGATTTCCGTCAATGTCGGGGGTGGTTACGGAGGTGCAAAAGCAACCACAAAGGACACTTACCACCAAGGACACTAAGGAACATGAAGGGAAAGTCACTAAAAAAACATTTGGCGGATGTCAGACGTCATTTTTGATTTCGCATTACTAGTGTGTCTGTGGCTTGGCGCGTCGCTTCATCATTGTTATTTAGATGATCTTCGATGTGCTTCTGCACGCGCTCCCATTCGGAGCGTAATGTCATTTCTTTGATGGCGAACTTTGACTCTTTACGGGCATCGTCAATGCGTACTGCGAGTTCTTTATTTTGGAAGCGAAAATCAATGACCTCGGCTAGTGGCACGAGTTGATTCGAGGATTTGCCCACTATCAGGTAAACCACTTTGTCTGTAACCAGCGTGTATTCGGGGCAGCTTTCTTCGACTGACGCTCCTTGCGGCGGGCCAAATGTGGTGATGAAGCCTCGGTGCATGAGCTGGCAGTCACCCATTCCGCATGCGGACTACGGTTCCGTGCTGATAGGCGCCGAGCGGCGCAGCGCAGGCGAGTGAAATGAGGCCAGGTGTAAGCGCGGACAAAGCGAAAATCATCGGCAATGTAAATTTCATAATCTACTATGGGGACGATGTTTAGTCGGCGTTCTTGGAATCTCGTGTAGGACTTTGGTCAACGGTGTTATAGCTGCTGCGGCTATGGAAGGTCAGATTAAGGTTGTGGGACGGCAACAGGCGCTGAGAGTGGAATTCGGATTCACTTTTCGGTAAGTCATAAGTAAGTACGTAGGAGGCCCGCATATCATCGAGAGCTGCGTTGAGAACCCTGAAGATAGTAGTTTGCGATCGGCCATCGGAACCCGTGAAATAGCGGCCGCCGGTCGATTCTGAAATCTGCCGCAGGAAAGCGCTGCCGGAGCGATGCAACGTGTGTTGTTCGGAGCTGCCGATGTCAATGGAATAGACGAGCGCTCCAGCTTCTAGCGTTGCTGCCAGAGCATCGGGCGCGGAGTGCAAACTAATGGTGTCATTTCCGTCCGAAATGAGAATAAGAATGGGACGCGCACCTGCGCGTCGATGGCTTGAGATGAAACTTGCTGCGGAGATTAGTGCGTCAAATAACGGTGTCGCGGAGCCGCTGTTTATTGCCGAGAGTTTGTTGAGGGAGTGCGCAGTCCCGCAATCCAAGGAACAGAAAAACGCTGGTTCAGTTTCGCCGCTCGACTCTTGTAATACTCGTCCAGGTGCCGCTCCAAACGATCCGCCAAATGATAGAACCGAGATTTTTTCGTTGGGCACGGCGCGCTCTTGAGCGAGAAGTTGCAGAAGTTCGCTTTTAGTTTCAGCAAGTCGCGATAATACGGATTCGCTTAAGTCGACAGCGACCACTACGTCGAGCGCGGTTTCATCAGTTCGAGTAAAGCTGCGGAAGTTGCGGATTACTCGCTCGTTGTCGATAGCCGCGAGGTCGGATTGTGTGATGGTTAGAACGGAATGATTGTTCTGATCGGTGGCGAAAAATGTGACTTGCACTTCAGAGACGGTACTGCGATACGTCGGTAAAGCCGATCGGTTACTTCTATCCTCTGCAAGGGCGGCAAAAGAGAGGGAAAGTAAGAGAGCCAGAACCGATCGAATGTGCCAATGAGAAAGCATCGCCGTTGATGGTTCTATCGGTGAACGAAGGAACACTCCCCACTTACGATGGTTACCCTTGCAGATGACCCCGTGGAACCAGGGTTGGCTGTCTCTGTGTTTCCCGCCAAAAATAACCTTTTGCCCCTCCCTTGACAGCAACAGCAAACGGATTGAGAATTGGGCGCTGCCTTCGAAGGCCTGTGCACCCCTTCCCCTTAGCACTGGACTCCGGGAGCTCTCATCGAAAATCTGTGAGTCTTTATCTGTCGATTCATTTAGTCGGGCCATCTGTCGCGACATTGGTAGCTTAAAAAGTTTAGACACCGGTCGAAAAAACAATGTGTGCGGTCACCGCGCAGCATTTCTGTTGCCTGCGTGGTGAGCGACTGCTTTGTATCTCACAGGAGTGTTTATGAACTCGAATGGACCCGTAAGAGTGCCGCCTAAGTGGACCCTGTTGCTTGCATTTCTCGTGATTACATCGTTCACTACGATCGCTTCGGCTCAGAATAAGAAGTCTGCTCCGGCACCCGCACCGAAAGCGGCCGCGCCGAGTAAGCCTGCAGCGAGTGCGCAGCATGGAGCGCCGGCGCAGCATCCAGCTGGAGGCGGCAACAGTGCGCAGCGTCCGGGCGGCGGCAGTGCGGCGAATAGTCACGGTCCCAATGGGCAAGCGAACCGCCCTGGAACCGGATCCAACAACAATCGTCCCGGCGGCGGAGCGAATGCGAATCGTCCCGGCGCCGGAGCAAATAACAATCGTCCGGGAGGCGGGGCGAATGCGAATCGCCCCGGTGCGGGAGCAAATAACAACCGTCCGGGAGGTGGCGCCAATGCAAACCGTCCTGGAGCAGGAGCAAATAACAATCGTCAGGGCGGCGCCAATGCAAATCGCCCTGGAGCGGGGGCGAACAATAACAGGCCAGGCGGGGCCAATGCGAACCGTCCCGGCGGCGCGAACGCCAGCAATCGTGGTGGCGCGGCGGCCAATCATCATCAGCCGGCTGGCTCAAAAACTGTTGCCCTCAAGGGCGGAGGCAGCGCCACTTACCGCAAGAACGGTCAAGTTCGTAGCATTCAGACGCATGGCATGACGATCAGCCACGGCGTGCATGGCAACACACGGGTTGTGAGCACGCACAACGGGCGAACTGTGGTGAGCAATGGACGTCACGGCGGCTACAGCCAGCGCGCCTACTATAACCACGGCGGGCATGCTTACGTCCAAAGAACCTATTATTCCGGCGGACGTTATCAGGCCTACGGATATCGCAACTACTACTATGGCGGGCGTCCTTATTACGGCTACGCGCCGTCGTATTATTACGGTCCCGCGTACTACGGGTGGGCTTATAACCCGTGGCCAGCGCCAGTTACCTATGGCTGGGGATGGGGCGGATCGCCGTGGTATGGCTATTACGGACCATACTTCGCGCCTTATCCGGTTTATCCGACGGCAGCGTTTTGGCTGACGGATTATCTGATTGCGGCGAACCTGCAAGCGGCTTACGCGGCGCAACAAGCGGCCGCTGAGAACGGGGAGATTGGCCCCATGCCACTAGCGCCCGAATCTAGCAATGAGATCGCCTCGTTGTGGTCTTCCGATCCGCTGGTTGCTGCCAACCTTAACGTTGCCTATGGCGCCTACATGCTGGGCGCCGACGCAGGCGGTGGAAGTTCGGCGCAACTGAGTCCGGACGTAAAGAAAGCGATCTCGGAAGAAATGAAAAACGAGATCGCGGCGGAGAAAGATGCGGCGGCCTCAAAGGATGCGGCTCCAAGCGGAGATCAGATTCCGGCGGCGCTTGATCCCAAGATACGCATTTTTGTCGTATCCAGCGACGAAGATTTGACGACTTCGGATGGCGACGAATGCGCGCTCACGGCTGGCGATGTGGTCTATCGTGTGGGCGACAAAGCGGACGACGACAACATGGTCGACGCCACTGTAAAGAGCAGCAAGAAAGATGAATGTGCAATGGGGGCTATGGTTGGTATAGCCGTGGATGATCTGCAGGAGATGCACAATCAATTGCGGATTCAGATGGATGCTGGGTTGAAGGAACTGGCGGACAAGCAAGGGAAGAACGGTTTGCCGGCGGCTCCGGATACAAAGACGCAGCCCGGCGAGGTTCCAGCACCATCTCCCGATACCGGCGTGGCCAAAGACCTGGAGCAGCAACAGAAAGATGCGGCTGCGGCCGAGACGGAAGCCAAGCAATCGCAATAGCGCGGCGAAACCTAATATGCGGGAGCGTCGAGGAAAATCGGCGCTTCCCGCTTTGCAGCTTACGGAAACTTGATCAGGAGGAAAATGCGATGCGGCGCAAAGTTGGATCGTCTGCATTAAGGGTCGCGTTGATTGCTATCGTCGGGCTGACGCCATGTGCAATTCTGGCGCAGGGAGTTCCACTCGAAGACCAACTTAAAGCGCAATACACGCTCGTGAAGATGGGCGCCGATACGGGCGGAGCCGCCGTGGTGGAACAAGGCACAATTCTCGTCATCAAGAAGGGCGGCATTTTGAGTGTGCCGTATGGAGACACGAGTCTTGCCGCAACCAAATATCAGGACGGAGTGGTTCATTCTCCGAACAATGTAGTCATGAAGGGTCTTGGCTTCGGCATGGGGAAACTGGGAAGGACGCAGACGACGCGTCTGATGCAGGTGGGCGAAAAAGTCTATCCTTCAAAACTGGTTGTGAATTTGCCGAAAGACCAAGTGGACATGGGAATTATCGCGTGCGATTCCTGTAATAATACCAGTCCGACGACGTTTTATAAGGCCGACGTGGTGTTTCAGTTCCCGAAAGGAACGCTCGCGACCGCGAGCCCGTCGCAGGTTGAAGATACGATCGCGGCCTTGCTTGCGATTGATGACAGCGTAGGCGGGGATCAGGGCGGTGGGCAGCAAGGCGGCGGGCAGGGCGGGGGCAATGATCAGCAGGCGGGCAATCAGGGTGGAGGAGGCGGAGGACAGGGCCAGCAGCAGCAAGCGCCGCCGCCTGAACCACAGCAGATAGAGAAGGGGCAAACCCCCGATCAGGTCAAAGCCGCGATTGGCACTCCAGATAAGATTGTGAATCTAGGGGCGAAGCAGATTTACGTATACAAAGATATTAAAGTCACGTTTCTGAATGGCAAAGTCTCTGACGTGCAGTAGCGAGGAGTTTTCGCTGAGTCCGGAAGCGAAACGGTCGTATTCAGCGAACTTGCGGATCTACTTTTCCTGACCGCTACGAAACCGATCGTATTCTTCGCGTGGGTGATGAGTCGATGAACATCGCCGCTGGCACGCTTATCAAGCACTACCAGATTGTCTCCGCGCTCGGTGCTGGCGGGATGGGCGAAGTTTATCTGGCGGAGGATAAGAATCTTGGCCGAAAAGTAGCCATCAAATTTCTTCCGGAAGAAGTTGCTAAGGATCCGCGTGCGCGCCAGCGCATGCTACGAGAGGCCCAGACCGCGGCTACTCTCGATCACCCAAATATTTGCGCCATCTACGAAGTAGGCCAGGAGAATGGCTACAGCTTTATTGTCCTGCAATACATTGAAGGGGAAACCCTGGCGGCGGTGCTTAAGCGCCAGTTGCCGGATGTGCACGAGGCGCTCACGATTGCGGCGCAGGTTGCGGATGCGCTGAGCGAAGCACATGCGCGCGGCATCATTCATCGCGATATTAAGCCAGAAAATATCATGCTGACGGCGCGACGGCAGGTGAAGGTGCTCGACTTTGGACTGGCTAAGGTTTTGCGCGATCCAGGAATTATCGATGCAAATACTGCGAGCATGTTGAGCATGCCGGGCGCGGTAATGGGCACGATGCCTTATATGTCGCCGGAGCAGGTGCGAGGCGAAGAATTGGATTGCCGCAGCGATATTTTTAGCTTTGGCACGGTGCTGTACGAGATGCTGAGCGGGCGTCGGCCGTTTGAGGCGAAGAGTACGGCGGAGGTGATCTCGGCGATTTTGACTGCGGAGCCACAGCCTATCAATCGCTCTACTCCTTTCCATAGCGGCAATGGAGAGGAGCAGTTGGTACGGAAATGCCTGGAGAAGGACGCCGCGCTTCGTTATCAGACGATGGCCGACGTGACCTCGGAACTTGGCCAGATTCGTCGTGAGTACGAGGACGGCCGGATTCGGCCGATGGCTGAGGCGAGGAAGAAATCAGAAATCAGCAGGCGTGACGGCGTTTCGCGGGGACTGCGTGTTTCAAGGCTAAAGGTGGAAGTGGGGCTGACCGTCGCCGTGCTGATCGTGGCGGCGGCTGCATATATGTTGTCACTTCGGCCTCACAAACCGGCGTCTGCGCCGGGGGCCAGGTCCGCGAACGCGGAGGCGTACAACGCTTACGTGCGCGGCAAGGTGAATGTGAGCAGCGAAAATCCGAACAATAATGAAGCGGCAATCAAATTATTTGAGCAGGCCGTTGCGGCTGACCCAGGTTTCGCCGCAGCCTATGCCGAACTGGCCCGCGCCTACAGCATCAAAGCGCGTTTTTTTGCGCCCGTCCCAGAGAAGAAGAAGTTGAATGAGGAAGCCGAAGTGGATGTGGAGAAAGCGCTCGCGCTGGATCCCAATTTAGCGGAGGGTTATTTTGCCCGCGGTCTAATTCTGTGGACGCCCTACAAGCGGTTCCCGCACGAACAAGCGGTTCAGGCGTACAAACGCGCGCTCGAATTGAATCCCAATCTCGACGAAGCGCACCACCAACTGGGATTTGTCTACCTGCACATCGGCTTGCTTGACAAGGGATGGCAAGAGATTCAAAGGGCATTGGCGATCAATCCGGGCAATGGTCTGGCGAGATATCGCCTCGGCGTCATCGATATGTGCCGGGGTAAGTACGAAGAAGCCTTTCACATCTTCAATACGACTCCGCTCGAAAAGAGCCCTTCGCTTCTGGCATCCTACACGTCCACGGCTTTATTCCGGCTGGGTCGGAACGAGGAAGCCTCGGCGATCATTGAGCAATTCCTCAGGGACTATCCGAAGGACGAGGGCGGGCTGGTCACCAGCGTGAAGGCCATGATGCTGGCCAAGGCTGGCAAAGAAAGCGAAGCGGAAGCTACCATGCAACGCGCGATTGAGATGGGGCGAGGGTATGCTCACTTTCATCACACTTCTTACAACATCGCTTCTGCTTATGCGCTTATGAATCGACCGGCGGAAGCCCTCAAATGGCTGCAGGTAACCGCGGATGAGGGGTTTCCTTGTTATCCGCTATTTGCGGGCGACGCTAATTTGGACAACATCCGCAAGGATGAAGGTTTCGTTTCATTCATGGCGGCGCAGAAGCGGCAGTGGGAGCATTTTGATGCGACGCTGTGAGAGCGAATCGTTTAGGCGCGGCGAAAGGCAAATGCACAGGTCCTTCGCTTCGCCTAGGATGACATTCGCTAGGTGTTAGCAGACTTTAGAGTATCTTCTTGCCGAAGGCGGAGAGCGCTAACTCCACGGCTAAGTCGGCGGTCTGGTTGTGTTCGTCGATGACGGGATTCACTTCTACGATTTCGAAGCTCAGCATTTTGCCATGGTCGGAGATGATTTCCATCGCGAGATGCGCTTCGCGATAGGTCGCGCCTCCCCACACTGGAGTGCCTACTCCGGGCGCGTCTTCGGGGTCGATCCAATCCATGTCGAGTGATACGTGATAGCCAGCGGTGCCGTTTCCGGCCATGCTGAGAGCCTCTTCCATCACCGAGCGCATGCCGCGCTCGTCGATATCGCGCATGGTGAAAACCTGAACTCCAGATTTGCGAATGTTTTCTTTTTCGAAATTGTCGACATCGCGGATGCCGACTAGGACGCAATTTTCGGGATCTACTTTTGGTGAGAAGTCGTAAATCTTCCCCAGTTCATTCGGAGGCAGTCCCATGATCGACGCAAGCGGCATGCCGTGGACGTTGCCGCTGGGAGACGATTCGGGAGTGTTCATATCGGTATGAGCATCGATCCAGATGAGGCCGATTTTCTGTTTCTTGCGCCGATAAAATTCGGCGACTCCTGAGACCGTGCCGGCGGCTACAGAATGATCGCCGCCGAGGATGAGCGGAACTTTGCCGGCCTCGAGAGTTTTCAACACCATGTCTGCGCTCTTGACGCAGGTGGCGGTGATCTCTTTTAGATATTTTGAATTCGCCGCTCCTTCTTTTTTTTGTTCGGGGATGGCGACGGTAATGTTGCCAGCGTCTTCAACGACGTGGCCGATGGCCTCGAGGCGTGCTTCGAGTCCGGCAACGCGGACGGCGGATGGACCCATGTCAACCCCGCGACGCGATTGTCCGAGGTCGAGTGGGACGCCGATGACGCGAATCTGACGCGGAGTGATGCTGCTGTAGGTCGTATTTCTTTGAGGCATATTNNACCTGATCGCGGGCTTCGCCTAAGACTACCGGAACTTCCATCTTTTTCTTGGCGCGGAATATAGTGACCTTCACGGTATCGCCGGCGCGATGTTTGTTCATGACCTGGGCCAGGGTCTGCTGGCTTTCAACTTTTTCTCCGTTGATGGCGACGATGAGATCGCCACCGATCATGATAGGAGTATTGCCGAGGTAGGCGCGTTCGGAACCGCCGCGCAGTCCGGCACGATCGGCCGAACCTCCTTCGACAGCTTGAACAATGAGCAGGCCGTAATCGGCGGCTAGGCCAAGTTCGTTGGCGACTTCAGGATCGATGGGAATTGTGCGAACGCCGAGAGCTGGTCGACGCACGCGTCCGAGCGTGACCAGATCATTGACCACGGCCTTAGCGGTGTTGATGGGGATGGCAAAACCGATGCCGGCACTCTGGCCAGAATTCGAGGCAATCATTGTGTTGATGCCGATAACTTCGCCGTGCCCGTTGAGGAGCGGGCCTCCGGAATTGCCGGGGTTAATGGCGGCATCGGTTTGGATGGCTTCGTCGATGACCAGGCCGTCGGGTTCCTGCACCTGGCGGATGGAACTGACGATGCCGCGGGTCAGGGTTCCGGCGAGGCCGAAGGGATTGCCTATGGCGTAGACTTTTTGGCCCACCTGCAAATTGGTGGAGTCGCCGAGGACCATGGGCTGAAGATCGGGAGCTTTGATTTGCACGATAGCGAGATCGTGCGACTTGTCGGTGCCGACGATGGTGGCCTTGTACTTCTTGCGATTGTGGAGAGTGACTTCGACCTGCCGAGCGTCGGCGATGACGTGGTAGTTGGTGAGGATGTGTCCTTCTTTATCGATAACAAAGCCAGAGCCCTGGCCTTCCTGCGGCACTAGACCATAGAAAAAGTCAAAGGTCATTACTCGGGAGGTGATGTTGACGACCGCTCCGATGTTCTTACGGTAGACGCTGATGTTGTTCTGTTCTTCGGCGTCGAGCGATTCGCCTCCGGCGGCTTCCGTGATTTCTACGTGTTGGGGATGGCTGATCCAGTTGGATGATTCTCGAAGTCCGTGGCGGTAGGTGGTGAAGTAGAAGAAGGCGGACGCTATTAGTATCGCGAAAGTGAGAGTACGCAAAAATCTCATTATGTGGCTCCCTGATAGTTGCTGGCAAGTCTCCAGTTAGAATTCTAGCGAAAAAGTTCGATTTACCGTTGAGGAGGCAATCAGTGGAGCAACTAGAGAAGCAGCATAAGTCTTAGTTGTCATCTTGAGCGAAGCGAAAGACCTCTGCATTTTGTCTTTAACTGCGGGAATGCGTAGGTCTTTCGCTACGCTCAAGATGACAATGGTTTGAACGTTGCTCTACCCCAGCCGCCTCCGCCTGGGGATTCTATGCGAACTCGTTCGCCGGCTTGCAGGCGGGTGCTGGTCTTACCGGGAAGTTCTTCTATCGTGCCATCATTTCGGATGATCAAGGTGCGGCCCTTGGCGCCATCCCCTCCGCCAGATAAGCCGTATGGTCCACACGAACGCCGGTCTGCGAGCAGAGTAACTTGGGCATCGGTTAAGACTTCGATTTCGCGGACGATTCCATCGCCGCCCCTGTGGAGGCCGGCGCCTCCGCTATTTGCGCGCAGCGAATACTGACGCAGTCGTATCGGATACGCGTATTCGAGAGCTTCGGCGGGAGTGTTGAGCGAGTTTGTCATGTGAGTATGGACGCCGGACACGCCATCTTTTGCGGGA
Organism: Acidobacteriaceae bacterium; assembly: GCA_003135495.1. Classification (GTDB taxonomy): domain Bacteria; phylum Acidobacteriota; class Terriglobia; order Terriglobales; family Acidobacteriaceae; genus Acidiflorens. Next base: position 10,282 of record PLBX01000124.1, read on the forward strand.
CGCGCGCCCATGCCGCCAGCGATAGTTTCGTAATAGGCGAAGGGCTCTCCGCTGCGGGGATCGATGCCTCCGATGGTGAAGTTATTCATGGTGCCGGAAGCGGCGGCGGGAATGCGGTCGGGGATGGCTTGCGCCAACGCTTTTAACAGCACGTCGACTATACGTTGCGATGTTTCGACATTGCCGCCGGCGACGGCGGCAGGCGGCTTGGCATTGACTACGGTTCCCAGCGGGGCGATGAGGCGGATCGGGCGCATGAGGCCGGAAGTGGCGGGGACGTCGTCATGCAAAAGACAGCGGAAGACGTAGAAGCATGCGGAATAGGTGATGGCTTCGACCGCGTTGACGGCGCCCTGGACTTGCGGATCGCTACCGGCGAAGTCGATGATGACCAGAGGTCTGTTGCTGGACAAGTTTTTGCTGGACGCGGGAGACGCGCTTAACCGCGTCTCTACGGTGGATTTTTTCGCGGGTGCTTTTGCGACACTGATGGTTACGGCTATGCGCACTGGTTGGTTTTCCACGCCATCGTCATCGAGAAAGTCTTCGGCTTGGTAGCGGCCGGGAGGAATGGTTTGTAAGAAAGCTCGCATCAATTCTTCGGAATAGATCAGAAGGTTGGCGGCGGCTTGTTTGGCGCGGGGCAGTCCGTAGCGTCTGCAGATTTCGCGGAGGCGCTGCGCTCCGGTCTGGCAGGCGGCGATTTGCGCTCCTAGATCACCTTCGCGTTCTTCGGGAGTGCGGACATTGTTTAGCAGAAGCGCCAGCACGTCGGCAACTAGCTCCCCGCCACGCATGATTTTCACGGGAGGGATGCGCAGGCCTTCCTGATAAATTTCGCGGCACGGGCCCATGGAACCGGGATACATTCCTCCCACATCGGCATGATGGGCGCGAGAAGCGACATAAAAATCAGGTATGGTCGTGTGGAGCGGGCGCCCTCGCCCGCTGCCCTTTCGTCCACCGACATACACGGGCGCGACCAGCGTGATGTCAGGGAGATGCGTGCCGCCACGAAATGGATCATTGAGCATGACCATGTCGCCAGGATCGAGGGAACATTGCCTTATAGCCGCGGCTACGGACATCGGCATGGAGCCGAGGTGCACCGGCATGTGATCGCCCATAGCAATGACTTGTCCTGACGAATCAAACACGGCGCAGGAGTAATCGCGTCGCTCCTTTATGTTGGGAGAAAAGGAAGTGCGGCGCAGGGTGGCACCCATCTCTTCGGCGATAGAGTGGTATAGATTTCTGAAAACTTCGAGTTCAATTGGGTCGCGCATGCTGCGAGAGAGAGTGTATGTCAAACTGCGGAGATTGTGGTGCTGATTATTGAGGCACTTAACAGCAACACTTACTTGTATTGATCGGGGCTGCGGTCGACGGGTGAGTAATAACCCTTTCGAGTATGGATGTTTAAGCCTGGCTTGGTGGAACTCACTTCTATGGAGCGAAAGCTCCCGTTCGCCTGCAAATTCGGCGGTGGGTAGCCGAGAGCATATTGGTTGCGCAGAATCTTCTCAATGGTGATGAAGGCACCTTTGAGGTCCGCGTCTTCTCGCGCAGATAGAACTAACCCTCCGGTGTCGCGCGTTATCCTTTCCAACACTAAGCGCCCTCTCGGGTTTCTCTCGTAAATGGAATTCGCGTCCAAAGCAAAAATAGTTGCTTCGGATCGAAGCGCAGCTTCTTCAGCCGCGGTTAGAGTCGCTTTGCTGGCGGTATCGTCGCCATCGGTGATCAGAATAATTACCGGCCGCACTCCGGTCATTTGCCTGCTCTCGTGGAGTTTGCGACTGCAAAGAATAATGGCGTCGTACATCGCAGTTTCGCCGTTGGCTTGCAGGCTGCGGATGCTGACGTCGAGCGCACCGACATCGCTGGTCATGCCGTTAGTCTTCTCTTGAACAGCGCTTCCAAAGGCGACCACGGCTGCTTTATCGGTCTCGCGGCGAAGAATATGTTTTAGAAAGGTGCTGGCAGCTTGTTGTTCGAAATGCAAACGTTCGCGAATCGAACTGCTGACATCGATGGCCAGTATTACATGTAAAGGGAGGTTAGTACGGGGCTGAAAGTAATTCCATTTGGTTGGCGATTGATGGTTGTCCAGAATTTTTAAGTCGTCGGCGGTAAGGTTGGCGACGAATCGCCCTTTCAAGTCTGTGACACTCAGAATGAGGTTTACTTCATCAATCTGCTTCGAGACTGTGAAGTCTGACTCTTCTGCGGGTTGCTCGATAGCCGGGAGAACGTCCGCAGTTTTTCTGGAAGAAATCGACTTGGTTTCCGATGTGACATTCGGATCGGCCGGCGGCAGAGATTCCTGAGCATATCCCGCCATTACGGACGTCAGGACGCAGACCAAGGCAATGCAAAAAGGTTGATTCATGAATACGGTATAGACGTTCTTGGAGCAAGCGGGGGTGGAGTTTTCGGTTATCGTCGCACGGTTTCAGGTCCGATCTCCGCAGCAGCATTATATATCGAGAAACTGTAGTTGCGGGTATTGCTTTGGTTGCAAGACGGCAAAAACGCTGATCGTCCAAAGCGATATTCGGCTATACTGACGGCCTCCACGGAACGACAAATCAAGTTGGGGTTCTATATGCGATTCCTCACAATATTCGTTTTTCTCATGGCCATGGTTTGCGTCGGCACTGCCAAGGATGAGACGAAGGTTGCAGATCTGGTCAAGCAGCATTTGAATTCCATTGGGACCGATCAAGCCCGAGCGGCAGTGAAAAGCCGTGCAACCGAAGGAACTGTCAGCTTCCAAGTAGAGAACTCGACTTCAGGGCATCAAGATGGGAAAGAGGTCTTTGCTTCGGACGGCGGCAAATTTGTCTCGTTGCTGAAATTGCCAAACCCCAATTATCACGGCGAGCGCTTCGTCAGCGATGGCAAGAAAACTCTTATCGCACAAGTAAAACCTGGTGCTTGGTCCCGGCTCGGGGACTTTGTGATGGTGCACAATGAGATTCTTACCGAAGGCCTGTGGGGCGGCACGCTCTCTACCGGTTGGGCCCTAGCGCACCTCGACGAGCGGCTGGCAAAACTGCAGGACCGTGGTTTGAAGAAGATTGACGGACGGGAACTGCGTCGAGTCGACTATGCGCCGAAGAAACGCAGCGATTTGGAGATCCAACTCTATTTCGAGCCAGACACTTTTCGGCACGTCATGACCGTATACTCAATGACGATCAGTCCGCAGATGGGCACTTCGGACATAGCGACAGCGAGGCAACAGGAAACGCGATATCGACTCGAGGAGCGATTTGCCGATTTCAAAAGTGTTGACGGTCTCAATCTGCCGGAAAAATGGACGATTGAGTTTACCTTTGAAAACGGTGCCGGGGCGATGGCCAACGCGCAAGGCCTTACCGCTGTCCAGACCGGTGAGGCTGGTATTGTCCCAATCAGTGCCGCGGGAGTAGGAGCAGGGAAGTCTCCGGTGAGTCATTTCGAAGTAACCATAACGAGCATCTCCAACAACGTGCAAATCGACCCGAAGAACTTCGAAGTCAAATGAGACTTCCGCGCCCGTGAATGCCTGATGTCTCCGGTGCTACACTCGTCTGATTATGGCTGAAGGTCGTTCTCGGATATGGATTTGGTTTTTGGTCGGCGGCGGAGTGTTTGTGCTGTTCGCAGCGGTAGTGTTTACGCTCGTGTACATGAGCTTTGGCGGCCATGATGAGGACTCGTTCGCCGCTTTCGGATCCAAGATTGGCGTGGTTGACCTGGATGGCGTAATTTTCTCCCCCAAGCAGATCGTTCCCCAGCTAAAGAAGTTTGCCGATGATGATTCCATCAAGGCCATCATTATTCATGTGAATTCCCCGGGAGGGGGCGTGGCCGCGTCGGAAGAAATCTATCGCGAAGTGAAACGGATCCGCGACGAAAAGAAGAAGCGGATTGTGGCTTCGATCGAAACCGTGGGAGCCAGCGGCGCGTATTACGTGGCATCCGCTACCAATAAGATTTATGCGGATAAGGGAAGCGTGGTGGGATCGATCGGAGTGATTGCTGAATGGGTGAACTACGGCGAACTGCTGAAATGGGCGAAATTGAACGCCATCACGCTGAAGGCGGGCGAGTTCAAAGATACTGGAAGCCCGACGCGAGAGATGACTCCGGCTGAGCGTGAATATATGCAAGGCCTGATCGACAACATGCACACACAATTCATTCAGGCGGTGGCCGATGGGAGACATGCGAAAGAATCGGATATCCGTGCGATTGCGAATGGCAAAGTGTGGACAGGCGAGCAGGCAAACGGAATGAAACTGGTTGACGAGATTGCTGATTTTGAGGAAGCGGTGAAAGATACGGCGAAGGCTGTAAATATTTCTGGCGAACCGACGTTGGTGTATCCGCCGAAAGATCGGCGAACGGCATTCGATCTTCTCTTTGGCGATGTGTCTGATTATTTGCCGACTCGGGAGAAGCTGTTGGAGCAGCAGGTAGGGTTTTATTATTTGTGGAAATAGGGCTAGTTCTCAGTTCTCAGAATAAGCGCCGCGTGAACTGTGTACCGAGGGCTGCACTTGCATAGAACCCCTTAAATTTGAGAAGGTTATAGGCAGCAGTGCGGCAGCGGCGCAGGCCCTCCGCTCACGAAGTCCTCCAAGGGACCGATAAAAGGGGAGCTCACAAGTTATGACGAAGGCTGACCTGATCGAAGAGGTTTCGCGGCTCGCGGAACTTACCCGCAAAGACAGCGAAGTGATTGTGGACACGATCTTTGATAGCGTGGTGCGCTCTCTGCGTGTTGGCGACAAGATCGAGATTCGCGGGTTTGGCAGCTTCCGCACACGGCAGCGCAAGCCGAGGGTTGGGCGCAATCCGAAGACGGGCGATCGGGTGGAGGTGCCAGCCAAGAAGATTCCATTCTTCAAGCCCAGCAANNCGGGCGTCCCCGCCCGGCCGGACAAGCTGTGTGCAGTGCTTCTCAAAAATAGGCGTTATTTCGACGCGGCTCTGGCGCGCGCCGATTGTTGCGCGAGAACTTCGTAGGATGGGAAGGGACTGGCGTTGGTGTAGGTGCGCTCCAGGGGCAGCACTCCGGTATTGATCGACTTCACCATCATCTCAACCGCGAGACCAGCGTTCGCGGGAATGCAAACGGTGGCAGTTAAAAGATTCCGGCGCACCCAGTCTTGTCCGGTCTTAGGCAAGCCATCGCAACCTAGAAATGGAACGTTCTTCCAATCGGCTTCCGATCCTCGACATTCTTCAAAGGCTTTGCGGGCGCCCATGGCCAGGGAATCATCCTGCGCGCAGACGGCCCGAATTTCAACCTGGTGAGAGGTGGAAAGACGCAGCCACGAAGAAACACCTTTACAGGCACTGGCTTGGCTCCATTGAGCCTTTAGCACGCGCAGGGTCAGAGTATCTAATTTCGTTTCGAGCAGTCCTCTGTAGCGCTGTTTTGCGGCCAAACTTTCTCCGGGACCATGAATATAGAGAACGACTCCTCCGCCCGGCACCAGAGTACTGAGTTGCTGGCCTTGGATTCGTCCAATTTCTTCGTGATTTGAAGTGACGGCGAACGCGGGTACTTGGAAAAGTTTGCGAAGTTCAGCAATATAATCGGCGTCGCGATTCAAGAGGACGATTCCGATGCCGGCAGCAGCAGCGGCACGGGCTACTTGTGGATGCGAGGTGGATCCCGCCGGTTCAAAGATAATGGCATCGGTTCGTTGAGCGGTAGTGGATTGAACGCTAGCGAGCAGTTGCTGGCTCTGTTTAATGCCGTCACTGCCGGCAAAAACAATCTGTAGCTCAACCCCCAGTTTGCGTGCCGCCTGCTCCGCGGCAGAGGCCTGCTCAATCTGGTAATCGTTATCGTCGTTAGAGAGCGCGAGCAAAAAGCGCAGCTTCTTCATGCCTAAGATGGTTCTTTCGCCATCATACTGAAGGCCTCCGGCGGAGGCGCATAACGAAGGTAACGGTTGGGGTGCGAATGTGTAAGATATGTAGGCGGGGCCCGTAGCTCAACGGTTAGNNGCAGACTCATAATCTGTTGGTTCTAGGTTCAAATCCTAGCGGGCCCACCATGAAATAGGCTCGACCGAGGCAGCGGCGCATTGAAATCGGCTTAATTGGCAATGAGCAGTTTCTTTACTGTTTGCCGTGAAGCAGTGATCTGACTGGGAGCATGGGATGAATAAATTTCTTCTATCGATGTTTTTGTGTTTCTCCCTTTCGGCTTCGGGCTTCGCAGCGGAGGGCAAGTCTGTCTCGTACAAGTCGGGCGCCGACACCGTGAGCGGTATGCTCTATGCTCCCGCTGGCAAAGGGCCGTTTCCGGCGCTTATCGTGATTCACGAATATTGGGGATTGAACGATTGGGTTAAAGATCAGGCCAGTAAACTTGCCGATCAAGGATACGTGGCGTTGGCGATCGACCTGTATCGCGGCAAGGTGGCCGACAATCCGGATCTGGCCCATGAACTGATGCGCGGTGTGCCGCAGGACCGGGCGAACCGTGATTTGCAATCCGCATATGATTTCTTGGGCTCGCAGCCGAATGTTAAGAAGGATCGTATCGGCTCCATTGGCTGGTACATGGGTGGCGGCTACTCGCTTGACGTCGCGCTCTTAGAGCCACAACTGGCGGCAGCGGTCATCAATTACGGTCATCTCATGACTGACCCGTCCGAACTAAAGAAAATAAATGCTCCGATTCTCGGAAATTTTGGTGGGCAGGATCAGGGCATCACGCCTGACGATGTGAAGAAATTTCGGCAAGCCATGGAGCAGCTGGGGAAGAAGGTCGATATCAAGATTTACCCCGATGCAGGTCATGCGTTCGAGAATCCGAATAATAAGAAGGGATATCGCGCTGACGATGCTGCCGACGCCTGGAAGCGCACCGTGGAGTTTCTGGCCGCGACATTGAAGAAGTGAGTCGACGATGCTTCGCGCTCGGATTGCGAAAATGGAGTTCGTTGCAGAAATACTTGGCTTCCGGGCAACGCGGCTACGTTCTATTCCGTCTGTGTTTAGGTAGACCTTTTCCAGAGTGATGGCGGAGAAAATTCTCTCGTCGGTTGCAAGCGACAGGCCAACCGAAGATCGCCGCCACCTTGGACGGTTCTTACTCTCTACCGTATAATTACCGTTTTCCTAACTCTAGTTTTTCGAGGTAGTTGCAATTCATCGCCATCATCAGGCTATCCCTGTGCGGGCTTGGGGGTTCATGCGCTCCATAGGTTCGCAGAGAAATTCGGTGTCCCGTCCATCTTCCTCTTATAAAAGACTTTGGGCGAGCCATTCCCGCTGGAATCACCTGTTGCTGCTATTGGCGATTTTCCTTCTCGCGGCGCCCGTCATCGGACAGAACGACCTCATCGTCGATATTAAAGTTCATGGCAATCGGCGCATTCCTGTAGACACGGTTAAGGCTCGAATTTTCAGCAAGGCCGGAGACGTCTACGATCAGGCTGCCATTGAACGGGACTTTAATGCGCTCTGGAATACCGGCTACTTCGAGGACATCCGTTTTGAGCGTGAACAGAGCGACAAGGGGTGGATTCTTCACATATACCTAAAAGAACGGCCCACGATTCGCGAGATCAACTACACCGGCCTGAATGCAGTTTCTACCAGCGATGTGCTCGACCGCTTCAAAGAGCGCAAAGTCGGGCTTTCGGTCGAGAGCCAGTACGATCCGAC
>PLBX01000008.1 GCA_003135495.1 Acidobacteriaceae bacterium
GTACTTATTTTGTCTTGTGATTCGGACCACTGAGCGCAGAGTGTGTCCAAAATGGCAGAGCCATTGTTTCCCGGGAGGTCGCCCTTTTTGACGATGTAGTACAAACCCATGTCCGCTATTTTAGCTGGCTTCGCCTAGCGCCTTCAATACAAGTTTCTTGTCGATCCTCTTCATGGCGGATGCGCTCTTTTCAATGGCAAAATGCTATTTCACACGGNNCGGCAGAGTTCGCCGCTTTTTAGTGAAGTTCGTTTGCCGCCGCCAACAATTCCAGTCATGGTAAGGCCGAATAATAGCTGCTCCAGTTCGGTGATCGGGATCGTTAGTTCTCTCGCAATTTGGGCTCTCGTGATTCCGTCTTCATACAGAGCCCCGAATATTTTGGGCAACACTGCGGATGCCTCTCGTGGCGCTTCGTTTGGTTCGGCATTCTTTCCCCGCTTCACAATCTCAATACACACTCCCCGATATTGCCAATCGCTCATCAAGCCCAGTCCATGTAACCGATATGCAAGCGCGCTCACCGAAGTCGTCCATATTCTCTTGAGGTTAACCAGCGTGTTGTAAATCGGAAACTTAGGTGCATTTGCAAATACGCTCCCACGCGGCATCAAAAAGGCGGAAGCAAAGGCGTTCGCCTGTTTCTCTGCTTCGATGCCTCGCGGCGGCCCGTGCTTATGAAGAACCAAATGCCCTAGCTCATGTGCAGCATCGAACCTGCTGTGCTCCGAAGACTTATTGCTGTTAAGAAATACGAAAGGGGTGCCCCCCGTCCACATGGAGAATGCATCAACTTCCCTCGCGTCCAAGGCTAACGAAAAGACACGGACACCATTCGCCTCCAACAAATGAATCATGTTCCTAATTGAAAGCGACCCAAGTCCCCAGAGACGACGTACAGTTTCTGATGCGGCTTCAGGGTCGGGCTCTCGCCCTAGATCGGGGACTTGCACTTTTGGCAGCTCGAATTTCTTGCAGAGCCAAGCATTGAGATGCAGACCAAAAGCGGCTTGACTTAATGCCATATCGCGCTGCGGAGCTGTCATTTTAGACATTGATCGAAAGCTTCCGCTGTCCACACTAGGTTCTTCTAAATCGTCACCTTCAAAAAACTCAACAGGAAATTGGAGAACCCTCACTATCCGAGACATCGTGTCTTCAGATGGAACAGTCGTCCCAGCCTCGTAAGCTTGGACTGACTTACGATCAACACCAATTTTCTCAGCGAACGCGAGTTTGTTTAACCCCTTTCGCTTCCTTGCAAGCGTAAGCCTACTCGGATTCAGCATCCACGGCTCATCCGAGTTTCTTAATTTCGACAGTAATCTCAGGGCTTTGGCCACCATCGTCTCTTCCGAGCCTCACTATATCTGTGTCAAGCGGCGTGGGTGGGAAGACTATCCGTTCCGCCCAATCACTGACATAGCCATCATCGGCCATTGTGACCGGGCGCGATAGTTCATAGCGAAGTTCCCCGACTTCAAAGTCTCGATAAATCAAAAAAAGCCAAGTGGAGCGTCCCGGTATCTTCAACGAGGCGACTATTGGCGTCGGGTCTTCCATAAAGGCAAACCGCTGCTGTTCCCGATTGATCCTGACTGCATCCGCTGTTCGCGGTCCCTTGGGAGATCGTGTGCACGGAAATTGATCTGCACGCCCGGTGTTCTCATCGCCAGATGCCGCAGTGATTGCTATCGTTTTCGCTTCGTTGATTACGAGGGGCTGGTTCATCTCATTTTTTCTCGTCCAGCCTGAAGCCGTGAGTCCATCACGAATCGACCGATTGCCTTCGGCCCATGCAGCCAGTCCGGGGAAGGTTGGAGGGTGATTCGCAGTACATGATATATATGCTGTGAAATGTTCGTTGGCGGCAGTGACGAATGGCTCGCGGGTCAGCCCAAGCTGTGCAAGGCGTTCGTCAACATCATACGAGTCAACGTGGATTGGCGAAGATGAACTCAATTTCTCTCCCTCCCTATCAACTTCCCAGAATCTTACCACAAATGAGGGAGAAAACTGGGAAGTTCTGAATTTATTTCTCCACTGGGCAGGCGGCCCGCTTCCTTGGCGATAGCCTTACGCTTGGCTGGCTGCCATACCAGCCAGTCGTGGAGTTCGTTGTCAGTATTGGCGGAATGAGGTTCCACGTTCGCTCCTTGTGCCGTTATCTCTGCTGGCGTTTTCTTCCCCCCGATCTTCATGCTCCTGCCACCCTCTTGTTCAGGCCAAACGCTTCAACTCTGCTGTGCTTCGAAGTAATTCAATTGCATCGAACGTGCGAAGTTTAGCAGAAAAAGGAATCAGCACACGTGTGTGGGATAATCCCGCGTATGGCAAGGAAGCGGGTGTTCCTTGACGAATGTGTCAGCGACCTCGGTCATGTTTTCGGGCTGAAGGCACACGTCTATACGGCACACGATTTAGGAATGACCGGAAAGGAAGACACGCGAGTGATTGAGATGGCATTCAAACTGAAGTGCCTCATTGTGACCGTAAACAAAGATTTTCTGGACTACTACTACAATCACCCGCGCAGAAAGGGAAAACGTGGCGTCTATTTTATGGGTTGATCTTCTTGAAGCCAAGCAAGCAGCTTACGCGAGAAAAGCAGCTGCGGCTTGCGTTGAAAACCATGGAATGGGAAGAGACGCGGCAGCATGACGATCTGGTTCGAGTATCTGCAACCGGGAAGACCCGACATGAACGACTCTGCCATCCCGAATGTGCGGCTGAATTTCCGAAGGAACAGGGAGAATGGGATTAGCTCAACAGACAGTAGGGAAGTTCCCTTTTTCAGTCCTTCGGACTCGGGCCCGGTCACCGGAGCCGCTCGAAAACCCAGCCTTCTAAATCTTCTGCAACCCAGTCGAACACCCCTAACCAAGTTTCGTTAATCTCAGCAGGAGGCGGCAGGGCGGAAAATGCACCTTGCCACCAATCTTTGTCCCGATATCTCAGGTCTGCGTGTGGATCGAGGGCCAGTACACGTCTGGCTTCGGGATACGAAGCGAACTTCCTAACACATCTCGAATAAATGTCCAGCAACGCAGAAGCGAGTTGTGCGGGAAGATTGGTCGGGTCGACGTAGTCGAACACTGAGCTGCTACCGACGAACGTGAACTTCAGACCCTTGCTGGGGGCGTCGTCCTCTTTTTCCCAATCTGGAACTTTCCCAAACGCCCAAGGCCAGCGGTCGTCAATGATTCCTTTAAGGATCGATCCGGCTGCGACTTGAGACCATTGCGACCTGATTTGGCGAGCTGCTTTTAAAGCGAATGCCCGCAGTTCCGACTCCTTTCCCTCTATCAGCATTGGAAGTCTCAGCTCGTACAGGTCGTCGGGCGGGAGGCCTGTCAATTCTTCGCAGAATCGTTCGGTGACAAAGTGACTCTTCTTGTGTCGGTAGGGATAGTCAATCGGCCAAGAGATCGACTTTCTTTCGATCACAAGTTGAAGGTCTTGCTCTGAATCCACGTACAGTGCCTCGGGCTGAGGATTCATGCTGTCGATGCGGTCCAAGCACGCACGATGAACATAGTGGGAGCCGCCAGTTTGGTTTAGATGCTCAACAAACGCCTCGGTGAATGGTCTTTCGCAACCGCCGGATTCAGGTATACAGCTCATGACTTCTCTCCGCACTCCCATCTGACGCCACGTTTACCTCCGGCGTTCAGGCCCAAAAAGTCGGCCCACACATCATCGAACAGTAGCGAAGTGCTGTTCAACAATCTGTTTTCGCCGCGACAGTCGATAGCGTCCGCACATGGGGAAATTATGGCAGATCAATCTGGTGCTCTGCTCGCTCCCCCCTCACCTAATTCGACAAATCTCGATTTTCACTTCCTCAGATAGAGACGGTCGGCGGACTCGAAACGCAGGAAGGTCACCACGGCAATGAAGCAACCAATCGATGTGAACGGGAAGGTTCTCGACTTTAGACTTAGGAATTTCTTTGAATCGTATCAGGGCGAACTTGCACTCGCAGTCAAACACGTGAACGAGAGGTTCGCGTGGAGAATCAAGTCTTTGGTCGATGACCATGGTGCCCTTGCCGTCGATGCCGCACTCAAGGATTTTTGGCTTACCGTCAGGCTACCCAAGACCCTGCACGACGCATTCGGCCCGACGACCATGCCCTACTTGTGGCCGTGCGAGGAATAGGGATCATCACGACGAAGGGTTTGAAGGCATCGCTAAAGGACGCCGAACCTGATCCACAGCCGATCCACAACTTTGATATTTTCCAGCTAAAATCAAGGACTTTGGGCGGCTTCCTAATCTTCTAAGTCCTTTGATATTCTTAGCCTGCTTGCATTGACACGGTAGAGGTCAGGAGTTCGAGTCTCCTCGTGCCTACCATTTTTTCCAATGGGTTAGCCCCTTAATTCCAACTGCCTGAGTCAAATCCCAAAACTTTTGTACTGGATTTGTACATCAATGATGTTCTGCATGTTTGCCTCTCTGGTCTTTCATTCGGGAACACGAATCGCCTCAGCGAAACTGCCCTCTTTCATGAAGCAGGAATTGCGTCAACTATTTGGTTGGCGATTCTTCAGCGCGCTCTGAAGCCGTTGCGGGGCAGAGGGGTGAGCAAATTTGTTGTACGAATCCCAGAACGGCTAAACGTATAGCACGAGCATTATTAGTTCCCCCTGACTGACTCACTGCACCATCTCCGTAACAGGTTCGGCATCCTGCAACCAAGGATGTTCATCAGGAGGAGGAGGCAGGATTACTACCTGTCCCGGCCTATGACTCAATGGGGTTCGCTTCAAGTCATGATAGGAGCAATACCCTGTGGCGCTGGGGCAAGCCATTGCAGGGCAATGGGGGGGAAGACATTTAGTGCGAATAAATTCCATAAATACCTCCTATAAACTAATACCCAATAGGCCTAATTTCATCCACGAATTTTGGAATAACCCCTGTGCGTTGGCGTTCATTCCAGCAATCGATGCAATAATCGCTAGTGAGACTGCGGCAAGGGGATTTAGCACAGACCGTGCAAATCGGCGGAACATTGTTGTGAGCATGGGTGGCTGTTGGGGTTGTTCTCCCCTCCTCCATGATGCTCTCCTCGGTTTTCTGCCCAACTGCTTCCACCCTCTGCTTTGCTTCTTCCGCTTTTTTCCCGTTGGGCTTTTGGCCAAAGGGGAACAATGGCGTGCCATCATAATCATCATCCTTATCAAAGTTCATCAGTTCACCGATACCATCTAGGTTAGGGCACGGGGGCATGTCCCCAAGGTACTCATCCAACTCGGAATTACCCTTAGCCACCTTACATACCAAGAAATGATTCACATCCCGTTGGAGGGGTTCACCACAGTCTGAGCATGACTTACTTTGTCCATGTGGGGTTGGGGTCGGTTTTGGTTCTACGGTTCTAAGTTCTAGGTTTTTGGTTTGCCCTACTTCTTTTGACTTATCCTCTGCTTTTGGGGCGCTGGACTTATATTCACCAACAGCAGGAGCAGAAAACGGAGAGTCAAAAGAACCAGGAAACCTAAACCTATAACCTTGTGCCGCATTTTGCGGCGGGGTGCATTCTGCGGGAGGTCGCAAATTGCGGTACTGAGCCTCAAATAATTCCACAATTACTGGAACGTTGATTGTTCGGACAGGTGTCCATCCAAAGGCCCACTGTTTCCTCTCTCCTGTGTCAATAAGCCAGCCATCCTTGACTAAGGCTTTGGTTTTACGCAGAACTGTATCATCACTTACGCCAATAAATTCTGCCACGGTTTCCTTGGACGCATACAATGTATCGTTTCCTTCTGCCAGTTGAGCCGCCCACCCATAGAGGACTAGTTTGTCCATTCCTTTTATTGCCCGGCATTCCAGAATCATTTCGCAGAGGGTGGTCATCACTTCGCACCCGTGGCCTTCTGCTGGGCGATAGTTTCCGCAATAATTCGTTGCCGTTCTTCTGGTGTTGCATCCTCAAATGCTTCGGCGTCCCATTGCGGTGAATTGGGATCACGCTCTGCGTTCCGCTGGCGTCTGGCTGTAGGGTGGAATTCTTGGTCGGGGTTTTCTTTCTCTAATATCTTCCACGCAGTTGCGCACACGTACTTCATGGCGCTTTCGCTCGTTGGTGGGTGGGTTTTCTCCGATAATTTGGCCACGTAGGACTCTATGCCAGTAGCCAAATCCGCCAGCGAGAGACGCCTAACCGCGTTCTTTATTTCATGATCTGGGGGCAAAGTCAGTTCCGGGGGAAAGTATCCTAGCCAAAGTTCCTTGAAGGTAAGTGCGTCTTCTTGCGTCCGTTTTAGTTGCGCTATCAATTGCTGTGCGGTAAGTTTTGCCATACAAACTCTTGAGTCATATGGCGAATTTTCAATACCGGAGTTTGAATAACCATCTGACCTGTTTTCTTCTGACCTTGTTCGGTAATCGGCATCGGTTTAGGGAGTGGGAAAGGTCAGTAACCCACTCCCCCGATTTTCAGGACGCCGCCGCCCTGTTTTGCTATCTAAGAATTTGGTAGCGACCAAATTCCCGGGCACCGCTAAATGCCCGCTCTTTCTAATACTGCATCGGCGGAGTCGATCCGCCGTCCCGCGGCGGCGCCAAGGCGATCCCCTCCGTAGGGGGTTTGGCATTTGCTTTCACTATTCGCTATTCCAAAGCGCGGCCGGCTAGTCTTTTTGAGAAGCCACGTCGAACCGTCGCCAACCCCTTTGTACGCGGGATCGTTGCGGTCAGGATCTTCACCCCTGGGTGGAGACTGAACATCAGCGCGTCTGCGCACTTTCTCTCCTTGCGGTTGGTTGCTCTTTTAATTCGGCAACCGCCGCTTCCAGTTTGCCGACCCACTCCTGCCAGAGACTTCCGAAAGGAAGTCCGTCGTAGTATTCGGCAAGAAAAGGCGGAAAGATGTCGATCAGAACCCAATCGAGGGACTGCGTCTTCTGGTTGCCGTCGTGAACACGCTGGATAATCTCGCCGGCGCGGATAACATCTTTGCCCGCGTAACTGGCCATAATGTCGCGGTAGGTGAGCAGAAATATGGCGGATGGAAATTCCGTGGAGATCTCATACAAATGACTATTGACAATGCCGTATGATCTGCTTTTGAACGAAAGACTGAACCGGCGGGCCTCATTGACGCTGGCGTCGACATAACCGAGGTTTCTGGTAGCTTTAAATTCGACGAGTTTTTTCAGGTTGTCAGCGACCTCGCTGGGTGGCTCGCCAAACTTCCCAACTGCCCAGGTGACCAGTTCTGTTGATGGTTGTTTCAGTCTTTCCGCGATCTGATTGATCTCCGCGGGGCTGCCCGCGAGTACATCAAGTTCGTAATCGATCCAATTCGACATTAGTGGTCTCCTACTGAAATTCATGAATCTGATCGTGCCATATAGCTTCATCCCGGAGTCTCCGTCCCCTTGGGCGAGCTCTGGAGTGTTCCCGACTCTGTGTGGCTTCACGTGTGATATGTAATGGTTGGCCGTCACACTCTGGCTCGACCGAGGATTTTGATCTCCCTGTCGCTGTATCGCTCAGTGCGGAACCCACCGGCGTCGAGAATCTGTTTGACTTGAGTGACGGCCCAATCGTCCTTGTCCTTAGTCTCTCC
The DNA here is from genome assembly GCA_003135495.1 of Acidobacteriaceae bacterium. Classification (GTDB taxonomy): domain Bacteria; phylum Acidobacteriota; class Terriglobia; order Terriglobales; family Acidobacteriaceae; genus Acidiflorens. Next base: position 7,586 of record PLBX01000008.1, read on the forward strand.
GCTAACAACATAATTATTTGAAGACATTCTTTGCCTCATTGCCTTTGTAAGGTTTGGTTAAAGCTAGGCCACGAACTTTTACAGGACGTCGTCGATATCCAACAAAGTTGCGGTCTCGGCCAGCGCAGTTTGTCCGACGAGCAGCACCCTAAGTTCGGTACGGTTGAGGTTTTCTCCCAGCTTCCGTGTTACCGGCTGCCGTTGAGATTCGTTCCGCGTGACTTCCTCCAACGCTCGCAATTTTCCCAAAGCAACGAACTTGACTTTGCGCTTCGGGTTTATCAATTGCTTTTTGCCTGTGAAAGGAATCTTCCGATAGATGCTGGCTCTGTGATGAATCTTGAACTTCCCAAAGCTGCCCAGCTTAAGCGAGAAGCCATCAGAATCGAGGCGCTCAACCAATGTTTGCTCCAAGGAACCCGATTACAGCCTGAATCACAGACTCCGCTTCTTTTTTCGTGGGCGCGGGCTGCACCCTGTCCGAGAACTCTCTCATTTACTTCATTGGCTCCCTGATCTCCTTTGATCGCCACCTCAGGCTCATCACAATTCGTCAAAGTCCAGACGCTTTTCTTTCACAATCTGGGACGGTAAAGACAGTTGGTCCTGGTGCCGAAATCGTTTAACTCCCAGGATCACGCCTTCAAAGGTCAGGCGTTCTGCTGAGCTCTTCATCTGTAGCAACATTTCATTCAGTACTCTCTTCGCTTGCTCAACCGCCGTTGGGTCACGTTCGAGCTCATATGGTGAGTTGGTGAAGCGACTGTCAGTTAGGATTTGCCGCAGGTTCTCGATAGTATCAATCGCATCCTTAACTCTTAGCGCTGCACGTTGCGCCAACGAATACGGCAAATAAGTAGGCAACAGACTAACCGTGGGATACAACAGCGCGGGGTCAAAAAGATACCAGCTAGAAGGCCGCCAGAATTCGTCGATGTCGTCGCCGTTTTGAATCACGAGTTCGCCGGAAGGCCCGTCTTGCAGGAGCCACCAATGGAGATGAAACGTAAGGTCAGGAAATGCTTTTGAAGCTTCTCTAAGTTCCTTTACCGGCGGCGCATTCTTGGTCTCGACGTAGAATCGCTGTGCCGACACTCCGAGCCTGTTATATTGCTCGTAGCAATAGAAGATGCAATATCTGGCCCTGGACCGCTGCTTGCGGTATTCGTTTACCATCCTGCTGTACCAATTTTTGCCGTCCACACTATCATCCTCGCCCCACTGCTTTGGGATCAGATTATCTAGGTCGATCCCGAACATCGCCTTCGACAATGCTTTTACGAAAATCTCCGCGGCTTCGTTTAGCCCGACTACTGTGATTGTGGTCTCACAAACATTCGCCATATTGTTCTCCTGTCATTGGCGTCGCAATGGTCGACATCTTTATCGTTCGGATTCTCCAGGCATCGAGCACAAGCCGGCATCTACTCGTCAAACTTTCGACTCCCGGCAAGCCTGCCTTAGTGAGTACATTTTGGAGCTGCGGCTTGATCATCTCTGCTAAAGAGCGTGGCACACATCTGATTTGCGGTCACGTACTTAATAACCGTTCGTAGCCCATGTATGTGCACGGCTACGTTTGGAAGAGAAGAATTTGGTGGGACACGACGTGTATCCGACACTGCGAGGCTGCACGAATGCATTCTCCAGTATCGTTACCGCTGGCATGGAGTTGGATTAACCCGAAGGCTGAGCGGGGATGAACAATCTTGTCGCTATAGCAAGTGAACAAGAGCGGGAGGAGCCTAGGATCTGACCAGCGTATTCAATGTTTGCCGATTGCGACAGACCGACGATGATTCTCTGTAAGCAATTTCCCACCTTTGTTCGGCGACAGAGATCGTACGATCTGTGTCACCGTCGCCAGTGTCACCTTGAATTTCTTCGCGGCCGCTGCGAGGTCCGCGTTCAGTTGGGTCCCGGGCATGCTGGGGTACGTGCTGATAATGCTGTGAACATATTGCCTAAGCTTCCTGTCTTTCGCTCGCTTGCGGCGCCGCACAGCTTCGCTAGCCTTCCGCTTTTTGTATTCTGGGTGTTTGGTCTCGATTTCATGATAGAAAGCAGAGCGGCACTCACTCTTGCAGAACTGTTGGTTGCTCCGTTCGGCCAAGAAAAAGTCGGTACATTGCACACACCTGCGGATCGCAGTCAAGTCTCCCGCTGCCCAAGCGCTCGCTAGCGTCAGCAGAATTTCCGCCTCGCGACCGTTGGATCTGCGCATCTCCCTCCTCAGGTTCTCCCGCCATGCTCTTACGTATCCGTCGAACTCGTGCCACCGGTTTCTCACATAGTACTCGCGCCCGTCTCCGTCCTCCAGACCTGCATTGAGCCATTGAATCGCGCTGGTGAGTGCTTTTTTCGAGTACGCAGGATCCGGCGATAGCATCGATGACAACGCCTCGGCAGAGAATTCGTCACCGCCAAACCCCTGGGTCTCCTTCCGGGTGAGTTTGCTGCCCTGGAGAAGGCGCCATTGCGCTATTTCGAGTGCCCTACGTTGCGTCGGGCGCGATTGAATCTTCTTGTTATGTTTTCCCACTTGCACCTCTCCTCTCTGCGAAACTATGACTGTATCAGAAAGACGTAACCGTGCACAACATCGCTGATGTGGACGGTTATTTGGTACGTGACTGCTGAGTCAAAGTGGCGAATTATGGAAGTTTAGAGCGGATTGGGACATTACGTCAGCGCATTTAACTGAACCTCAGACGCACAATCGCTGGAGGAGCTGGGAACCAGCAGGGCGCAACGGATATTGAATCCGCCGCGTCCACAGAAATTCGATCCGTGCTAACCGATATCGCGGTGTGTAGGCAGTAGAACCACGGAATTCGGCCGCTCTGCCATATTGCCGAAATCCGGAAACTTGCTGACTCGAAATAATTATGCATCCAGAACGGCAAAAACTGGTGGCCCAAACTGTGGCAACGCCACTGCTCACGGTAGATGATACGAATCCACGCAATGAAACCGGAATTCAAAAACTACGATCCGCACAGCGTCTACTCTGGGTGCACCATCCGAGTCGAACACCTTGGAGCGGCGTTCATTTGCCCAGATGCTTTTTCAGGAATTCCAGCGAGCGATCCCGCGCCTGTTTCGCAGCCGAGGCATTGTAGCTCGCCCGATCATTACAGTTGAACCCGTGGTCTGCTTCGTACCAGAAAATCTCCACCTCAGGATGAGCCGCGTGCACTCGATCTACTCCTACCTTTGGAATGTGTTTGTCCAGCGTGCCGAAGTGCAGCATCACCGGGCAACGAGGATTCTCCTGAGCAAAATTAGCGATATATCCGCCGTAGTATCCCACGGCTGCATCGGGGTTCAAGCGTGTAGCCGCAAGCCACGCCATGGTTCCGCCAAAACAGTAGCCAATGACCCCGCACTTCTTCGCCGTGTGTGTCCGCAAGTATCCCAAAGCAGCACCTATATCCTTTACAGCGTCTGCGTGATTGATCTGCCTCGCCAGAGCGATCCCTTTCTGTAGGTCTGCGGCGTCATAGCCTAGTTCTACGCCCCGCTCAATTCGATCAAACAATGATGGCGCAACTGTCAGAAAGCCGTCTTTGGCATAGCTGTCGGCCACTGAACGAATGTGACGATTAACTCCAAACGCCTCCTGAATGACCACGAGCCCCCCAATGGGCTGGTCGCTCGGCGAGGACACGTATGCGTCGAGTTCATGACCATCGCTTACCCTTAGCCTGACTGTTTCGCTCATACGGCGTCTCCTGAAGATATTTTAGAACCATTCATTCGCTCCCTCACAGAGGGCAAATCGTAATACTCTCCTGCGTCCGCACCTATGAAACGCCGTAGCCGACCCAAACCCCGTCCCGGCAGGCAAATCCCAGCGGAAGGGGCTTCTCCTGAAAGGCATCCGAATCCAGTCGCCTAGCCGGACAGTGGCGGGTCAATTCTTGATTGTCTTCTTCAGAACGTAGTCGAAGTGCCTTTCGCTGGTGCCGTCGTCAGAAGTCCATTCCGCACGGAGCGT
>PLBX01000003.1 GCA_003135495.1 Acidobacteriaceae bacterium
CCCATGAAACGCTTGATCGAGAAGATAGTATTTTCGGGATTCGTGATGGCTTGGCGCTTCGCGACTTGTCCGACCAGTCGCTCTCCCGTCTTGGTGAAAGCGACAACGGATGGCGTAGTGCGGCCGCCTTCTTCGTTGGCGATGACTTTGGCCTCACCGCCCTCCATGACCGCCACAACTGAATTCGTCGTACCGAGATCGATGCCTATTGTCTTGCCCATGGTGTCACCTCCCGGATCCTGATAAGAACAGCCACACTCCGCCCGAAGAACACGCCAACGATTTGGCGTTAGATCGAGGGAGGAAAGTGCTCGAACATCTTGTGTACATCTTTCTNNTGCTGGCTAGAACGTCGCTCGCTGACCCGCGCCAAATCAGTTTCATAGTGTTGGTGTCAAACATATCGACGACCAGGGTTCCCACGCGGTAGGGCCGTACTTCAGTGATGGCATCGCCAAATCCCCTCCACCTCCAGCCCAGTCCTGTGTAGAACGTCTCCAAAGTTTGACGTTCATGAGTGGTGCCGACAGCCATGACCGAAACGTCCCCGCCAGACGGGACGTACGTCCAGCCTCGCGCTGCCAGTTCTCTTTCAATTGCATCTTTGACCCGATCATCCCAGAGGCTATTCGGAGTCTCGACCTTCGCCCAGGAATAGGTCTTGTAGCGGCTGAAGTCAGCGTGGTGGTCATAGTCGGTGACAACTTCTCGCGGGAATGCAGCGGTTGCCGCAAACAACAGCGCCATACAGAAAAATGAAAAACGGTTTCGAAGCTTCATATGCTTTCCTCGCGAGTTGTGGGTGATATTTTTTTACCCTCTGCGCCCAGATACTAGCGTTTCGACATGTTGGTGACAATTCCTCATGAGAATGAGGATGCATTGCGATGGGACGGGTAGAAACGTGTTAGCCCCGCGTCAGAGGCGCCCGTAAGACTTTAGCAGTAGGGACGTTTGTCGAAGTTGAGCTGACCTTCTCCCAGTGGGACTGGGGTAGAGATTCCCAGCAGCATTAATGGGAATCTGCCGCGTAGCCAGCGCGCTGGGCCAATGATGATGGGCGTGCTTCAATCGGATTCGGAGTCGCCATTCGGTTCATGGGCGTAACTGACGATGATGCCCATTCGAGTCGCCCGTTGCTATCCGCGATTTCCTGGACGATTTTCGTGAACAACTGATCTTTCATGGCGGTTGGTTTCCTGTAGTCGACCGTGTAGCTGACGGCAAATTCCAAATTCCCGGCATCTACGACGAGTGCGACAGTAGGTTCCAACGAAGGATTTGCGCTTTCATAAATGTCACTCATCGCTTTCCATGAGCTCTCCGCCGCGACCAGATACTCGCCAATTGCCTCCTTGGCCACCCGCAAGAGCATCTCCCTGGCAAATTGGCAATCGCTGGTGGTTGTAAATACAACTTTAATCTCGTCCCAGACAAACTGGAATCCTTGCGAGTAGTTGAAAACGGACCCTTTCAAGACGACGCTGTTGGGGATGCGAACGATCCGGCCGTTGTACAAGTCCCTGCCGACCCAGTTTCCCGTTTCCATCAAAGTGGTTCTCAAGAGCCCGATGTCGATCACATCGCCTCGAATATCGCCGATCTGAATTCTGTCTCCGACGGCGTAGAGCTTTGAAAAACCGATGGAGAAGGCACCGGCAATGCTGGCTAACACGTCCTGGAGAGCCACTGCCACACCCGCGCCGACGACACCGAGGGCAAAGCTCAGACGGCCCAAGCGATCTTCAAAGAGGATGGCGAGGAAAAGGAGAATCGAAAGGTATCCGGAAAAGACGATAAACTTTCGCACCTTGTAGCGCGCGTCGGCCCGGCCGAAGCGTTGGGGCAGGGTCTGTTCAAGCACGCGAAACGTGGCATGAATAAGGAGGATTCCAACAACTGCGGCAATGCACTTCCCGAGGACCGAAAGCGAGACAGCGTGTCTCCAGAGATCATTCATCGTTCATCCGGCAGGCTCAACGATGCTTNNCTTTCCGAGTGCTGCCGTTCCAAGCTTTACTTTTTCTAGAAAACGGCCGGACCGTAAAGGAAGACGGCCCGGCCATGGGAGGGAGCACCTAACGCGGCGGCAAAATCTCACTTGCTCGCAATCTCCAACTTCTGCTCCAGATGTTCGAGCTTGGCCCTGGTTTGTCCGTATCGCCAGAAGGACGAGATCATGTCCGATAGCTGATGAGCGGTTTCGGTGTTTTCCTTGAGATACTCGGTGTACGAACCAGAGGTTGGCCGTGCCTGGTTCTGGCTGAGATGCTGAATAGCCGCGCTGGTGTTCGCAGCCAACTCCTTCAGCAGCGGCACCATGCGGTCAATTGCCTGCTGCTGCCATGGAGAAGCCGAATCGCGAGATTCAATCAGCTTCGGAACCAGCCGCCCCATTGCATTCACGTGATCTCTTATCTGCTCGAGCATTTCTGCGTGAGTTTGCCAACTCGCGTTCGAGCGGGTCAGGGACTCCAATTCGTCGGCATCCCTACTCAATTCGGCAGCGTGTTCCTTGGCCTGCAGCAGCAGTTGAGCGACCTCGGAATTTTCCGGTTTCTGCGCCGGCAGCAGCGTTACAGCCAGGAGGAACATCAGCGCGACCAGGGCTGGTGTTCTCATGTGAGCCATTCTCTGATTCGAAGTCCGCATAATTAGTCTCCTTTTTGTTGAATTGCCTTCCACCTCAATTTTGCCGCGACACGAAGGGAGTAAACGACGAGATCAGTTAAACGACGTTCGAGAACAATCTGTTCGTCTCCAGGCCTATCGTTACGTTTCGAGAGGAATGCTAGCGACGGTATCGGTTGATGACAATTCCTCGTGAGCATAAAGAGAGATTGTGAAACAGGAGATACAAGCGTGTCGGTGTCAGGTGAGAGGCGATTGTACGACCTTGGAAATAGACCATTTCATCGCGTGTTGAGGCAGGCGCAACTCTCCCCTCATTTTCTGCCAGCGTTCGTTTCCGGGAGGCTGCCGTCATCAGTCAAATCCACTACAACCGCAACGTCAAACTTCGAATAATATTTCTTGACGTCGGAGGGTCCATACTTTTGGCGAAATTTCTCTACTACCGAGGAGACCTCCCCGGAGTCGGTTATGGGAGTGCCCTCAAATTCCCCTTCAGCACTTCTAATCGATATTCGGATCCAGCGGTTGCGGAGCAAGTTCTGGTACCACTGCGTGTCCGAGCCTTTTACCGGCAACAGATACAATTTGTCTCCTTCAAACACGAACCAGACGGGACGGGAGATGGCTTTCCCCGACTTTCTGCCGATGACGCTGATCTTGATCTGACGATCCTTCGCAAGACGAGTTTTCAGTTTTTCATTTGCCGTTGGCACGCTGCCTCCGCTGAAAGATTCGCGGTCCCGCTCACGAGTCATCTCGGCCGCGAAGATGGCGCTCTACGACTCGACGCTACGTGAGGCGGGAATTCTCTGTCTACCATAGGTCCGGCCTTTTTTCCAATTCGCATGTTTTCAATCTGCTGCGGTTCCAAGGCCCGGCCCGGGTGGGGCAACATAGCTTCCCGCTCCCGATCAAAAGATATTCTCGGTGGTGGTGGTTCACTTCTCGTGATCAGTCTTGGTGGACCCATCGGCGGCATCCTTCCAGCCTCGCCCCGTACTGCAGGCGACTCCCTTCGATTCGCCGGAGAGGGAGAGGGAGAAATCCGCACCCTATTTTCGGCCACTGATCTTTCAGCCAGCGACTCGTTCTTGGCCGCGAGCGGCTGCGAATGCACAGGTGGCCGAGATACCGGTTTTCCTGACATAGCGGCACGCATCGTGGGATTAACGTCAGGGTGGGGAATGACCTTCGCCTTCTCGAGTTGTTGGGGAGTCAGCTTGATCATTGAATGCGCTACTGATTTTCCACTGCTGAACACATCGCCATGCACGGCTGTAGTCGCGATCGTCCGGTAGGCGTAATGCACGTTCTTGATGTTGGTGATATTGGTGATGTTCGTTATGTTGGTCACGTTGCGGATGTTCGTAACGTTGACGACGGTCAAGTAATCTCCGCCGAAGTGATACCAGGGAAAGAATGGTTCCCCGGGGCCCAGCGGAAACCAGCCCACTAGTCCGCCAATGCCTAGGCTAATCGAGAAGTCGGGGCCTCCGAGAAATGCCACGAAAGCCGGGGCATAGACCGGCAGAGGTACGATCGGACCGGGCAGCCATCCCCAAGCCAATCCGATGTGTACCCATCTGCCATAGTGGAACGAGCAAAAACCCCAAGGCTCATCTTCCACCCACGTCCAGCCCCACGGA
>PLBX01000526.1:0-3371 GCA_003135495.1 Acidobacteriaceae bacterium
ATCGGCATGACGATTCCAATCGCGGTGGTGATGGGATGGTGGATGTTCAAGAGCCATACGGGGCAGATCACGGTCACGGGGCCAAGCATCTTTGGAGTTGTTCTCTTGGTGGGAAGCGTGGTGGCGGGGCACTGGGTGGCGCAGAGCGGTTTTGCGGGAGCGCTCACGTTTTCGCCTCATCAGATAACGATCATGATGGGCATTTATGGGCTGGTGGCTTCGGTTCTTCCGGTATGGCTGGTGCTGGAGCCCCGCGATTNNAATATTCAGTTTCCGAGTTTTACTCCGTTTATTCATGGCGGCGGGCCGATCATTAAAGGCAAGCTGTTTCCGTTTCTTTTTGTGACGATTGCCTGTGGCGCGATTTCGGGCTTTCACTCGCTGGTGTCGTCTGGCACAACTCCGAAAATGCTCGACAAAGAAAGTGATGCGCGCTTCATCGGGTATGGCGCTATGGTGGCCGAGTCGCTGGTTGGAGTGCTGGCATTGATTGCGGCCTGCTCGCTCTATCCGGGAGATTATTTCGCCATCAATACTCCGCCGGCGGTATTTAGCCATCTCGGAATGTCGACGGTCAATCTGGATATGTTTTCACGCGAGGTCGGCGAGAAGCTGGCGGGACGCACGGGAGGCGCGGTTTCACTGGCGGTTGGCATGGCACAGATATTTCGCGGGCTACCTGGGATGAATCGACTGATGGGGTACTGGTATCACTACGCCATCATGTTCGAGGCGCTTTTTATTCTTACTACGATTGACACGGGAACGCGCGTGGCGCGTTACGTTTTGCAGGAACTGATGGGCAAAGTGCACAAGCCCTTCGGCAATAATGCGTGGCTTCCGGGAAATCTGATTACGAGCTTCTTTGTCGTCATGGGCTGGGGATATCTGATCTATACGGGAAATATATCCACGCTATGGCCGTTGTTTGGAACTGGCAATCAGTTACTGGCTACGATCGCGCTGGCGGTGGCGACTACGTTCCTGATTAACATGGGTAAGAAGCAGTATGCGTGGATCACGGCGGTGCCGATGTGCTTTGTGGGGGTCACGACGCTGACGGCAGGGGTGATGTCGATCAAGAATATTTTCTGGCCGCTGACTCAGAAGCCGGGCATGGTCTTTACGGGATATCTTGATTCCATCCTTATGACGATCTTTATTTTGGGCGTGATTCTGGTGGTGTTTGATGCGGTGCGGCGATGGATCAAGACCTTGAATGGCGAACCGGTGCCGGTGGAGGCGTTTGGTCCTCCGCTGACGGACGCGGGCGAGGTGAAGATGGGGTGTTGCTAGGCAATCGAGGAAATCGAACACCGGGGCTAAAGCCCAAGATTGTTGGATGGCTTACGCGGCCCTGAAGGGCCGCTCTTCCACGTAAGCTCCTGCAGGATTTGTGGGGAAGATTCCAAATCGCGGAAAGATATTTATCGGAAGAATATTATGCCGGCAAAAAAAATCTGCGGGATCTTGCCAGCCTCGGCAACGATCCCGCAGTAGTAGGTGCGTTCTCACTAATGTTAGAAGGTGAAGATTGGCCCGAATTCCTGGCGCCAATCGTGGGCTTGGGTCCTGTCAGACCCGGCAAAGAGGACGCCGGGCTTCGAGGCAGTGTGCGTGTCGATATAGCTGGTTTCATTGACGAACGACACCCAATTGTTCATTTTGTAAGTCAGTGAAACGGTGTCGAGGTCAGTGCGAACCAGGCCATTACCGTGGCGAGCGTCCGAAGCGTTGGCGCGATCGGTGCCGTACTGCAGATGGAGTACCCAGCCTGCATTATGGCCTTCCGGATCGGCGTGGAAGATTCGGGAGAGTGGGAAGCTTAACTCGGTGAATCCACCCGAGCCTCCGACCGGTTGAAGGTTTGCGGCTACAACTGGAGTGCCTGGGCAAGTGACCTTCGTACCGGCAGTTACTCCACCGGCGCAGCCGAAGCCGATGCCGCGGCCGCTATAGGAGTCGCCTACACCGACTTCAGTAGCAGTTCCCAGATTCGACCAGACATCGTTGAGCTGGCTGGCGAAGAAGAAGCGTAAGTCATCGCCTTTGTAAAATTTAGCGACCCACGTTACCCAAGGCGTTGGCATTTGCGCCTCAACCGTCCAAACGTTCTGCGGATTGGTGACGTCAATGCCCTTGGGGAAAATGCTCAGCACGGTACAAGTCGGAGTGAAACAGTTGGACGCGCCGACAATTGTGGTTGTGTCGGGCAAACCGATCGCCGGCACCGTAGCACTGGCGACGCTTAATGCCGAGCCGGGAATAATCTCCTCAATCCGGGCATGGTGGCCGCTCACGATAATCTGGGCTGGGGCGACGCGTGTCCAGTTATGCGAGAGCGGGAATTGAAAAACTAATCTGCCTTCAAGGCCGGGTTGGTTAGAGTCAGAGCCTGCGCGATCTCCAAAGCGTAGTCTCTGATCGGTGGTGAGTCCGGCTGAACCTGCGACGGGCAGGACAATCGCGACTTCCGGCTGGATCTTCAAGTCGCCGGCGTGAAATTGAATGCCAGTGCGGAATTGCGGGATGCGTTCATAGAGTGAGCCCATGGCAACGCCCAAGCCGGTGGTTTCAAAAAGGTTCGGGAGCGATGACGAAACCAGACTCCAGTCTTGGCCGAACTCCATAAACATGGGCAGACCGCCGACGTGGTGATCGAGCCGTGCGTATGCGAGTCTGAGGGTGAACTGATTGGACCGGGCGCTGCTGATATTGCGGTTGCTGACGTCGGTGTAGTCGCCTTCAAAATCCGCTTCAACTTTGCCGGTAATGACCCAGTCTGACCGCTTCGGAATCCAGTTGAACTGGCTACCGATGCGGAAGCTGCGCGCCTTGATGTGGAATTGCGGATCGGAGGTCGGGCCGGTTCCGGCTGCGATCAACAGCGGGAGAGGCCAGTCCTGGTCGCCGAAAGTGGCGCCGCCGCTCGACGCGGTGTCTTCAATGGCGCTCGCCTTGAAGAAACCATACAGCTTCAAGTTGGCGCCGCTTCCAAGGTGTAAGTCGGGAATCATTCCCGTCTGCGTCGGGGCGTCAATTGGGAGAACGCGTAAAGGTGCGACTGCTGAAATTCCAGCGGGCCCCTGCGAAACGGGTGGAGTTCCCGTGGGAGTCGAAGGGGGCTGCATCGAACTTTGTTGCACCGCGTTTACCAAACGCGGTCCGGAGTTAGGTGTAGTGACCGACGCGGACGCGTTCATAGTTACGGGTGCGCCAGCAGTGGCTTTGTATTCCTGCTGACTGATGAGGCCCTTTTGCATAAGCAGTTGGGCGAGGCGGGCGTTGGCCTCTTCGGGGGTGGAAGCCTGATTGATCGTTGCGACTTCAGCGGGAGATAGAATTCCCTTGGATTGAAGTAACACGGCGAG
>PLBX01000526.1:3383-3762 GCA_003135495.1 Acidobacteriaceae bacterium
GATGGCTAAATGCTTGGGGCAGCATCCAGACACTTAGGCGGATGTGAGCATCCTACTTATCGTTACGATCAGAGGATGTCAAGTTATTTCCTCGCGGAAATAAGTCAGATTATGGCGGGTTATCCCTCCTCAAACAATCGAAACTCTCGTTCCGCTGTTGACTAAGGAAGGTCCCCCGAAAATGTGCAATGGAGAGTAAAACAGCAATGTTCGGGTGNNAATGTGATCGGGATCACCTATCTATGTTCGGGATACCGGTTCAAAGATCACTTTATTCATCTTCTATGTTCGGTCCAAGCATTTCGCTTTTCTCTTTTCCTACCGGACCGTGGTAGTATGCGCGGGCATAAGTATTGCGAAGCCCACGAAACGCGTGCAG
>PLBX01000187.1 GCA_003135495.1 Acidobacteriaceae bacterium
GATCGGGCGCGCGATTAGCCTTCGCAGATTATAGAACTTCATCGCAAGCACAGCACCCGCAACTGGGATTGTCCATCGTCGCTTGGATGTTATTTCGCCGCCTGCGGTTTGTAGCGATCGTCAATTTCCACCTGATATCCGGCGACCAACCGGTTGGTTTCGTTCGCCATTCCGACCACCGACATTAATTCTTTGAACTGGGCGTCGGTCATGCCTTTNNCTCTTAGCCGACGCAGTGTGCGATGCAATACAGTAGTCGCACTGGTTTGTAACCGACACTGCCACATACATCATCTCTTTCGTCAGCGGGTCAAGAGCTCCCGGGGCCATGATCTGCTTGATATCTTCCCAAGTGCGCTTGAGCATCACGGGATCATGCGCAATCGACTTCCAGAAATTATTGATGTAATCCGTTTTGCGCGTCGCCATGATGTCGTCNNGTCATTGAGTCATTGAGTCATTGTCTCAATCGCTCAATCATTTAATGACTCAATCGATCTAAGAGACCCAGTCCAGAATTTTGTAGTATGCGCCGGCGAACGGCAGAAACCACGGCCTGCCGTTGTAAAGCCCGAGCGGCGCTCCGGGAAATGGAATCTCTGCAAATGGATTGTCTGTCTTTCCCTCCGCTATCCACTCCGCCATTTTTTGTCCCTGATACGTAGCCATCGCGACCCCGTGTCCCGCATATCCCAGCGCAAAATAAATTCCGTCGACCTGCCCTGCGTGCGGCATGATGTCAAAGCAAAAATCGAGCGTTCCTCCCCAAACATATTCCACCTTGATATCGCGCAATTGCGGATAGACGTCAATCATGCCGAGGCGCAAAATTTCAGCGCTCTTGCGTATGGTTTGGTCGTTCTCCGGGAAAAAAGCAGCGCGTCCGCCGAAGAGCATTCGATTGTCGGGCGTAAGGCGATAGTAATAAAGAAAATTCTTGGAATCGTAGATCTGGCGATTCCGCGGACTCAGTTCCCGAGCCAGCGCATCCGGCAGAACTTCTGTCGTAATAATGAATGACCCGATAGGAATGATCTTCTTGCGCAAGGCAGGCGTGGCCGATCCCGTATATCCACTCGTGCCAATCAGCACATTGTGCACCCAAATCGCACCACGCGATGTGATCAGCTTGAAACCGGGCGCTCCGCCACGCGCTTCGCGCTGAATAATTTGCAATCGAGTACGCTCGCAGATTCGAGCACCTGCCCGCATAGCCGCATCAGCAAGCCCAGCAACGTAGCGTGCGGGGTTCAGTCCCGCCGAAATTTCATCGACCATGCCTCCGTAATAAATGTCAGAACCAATCTCGCTGCGCAGTTGATCGCGAGGGACAACACGCATCTCGTGATTGAATTCGTTCGCTATGACCTCAACTTGCCTGGCATAGTCATCGAAATGTGCAGGCTTACAAGCAACCTCAAGATGCCCGCAGCGGACAAAATCGCAGGCTATGTTTTCGTCTGTTATCAGGCGCTCGACGCTGGTAATCGTCTCGAGCGACGCTGCGTACATGCGCTGCGTGAGTTCACGCCCATACATCGCGATAAGCTTATTGACGCCCAGTTTCAGCCCCGTAAGAACCATGCCGCCGTTACGCGAACTCGCACCCCAGCCAATAGTCTCGGATTCCAGCACGACAACTTTCGCTCCCCGCTTAGCGAGCGCGAGCGCCGCCGAAAGTCCCGTGAAACCGGCGCCGATGACGGCTACGTCAGCGCTCTCCGGCAACGGGTCGTTCGGAACAGCCGGCATCTGAAGCGTAGTCAGCCAGTAATTTTGTTCTTTCGGCATGAATATTTTTGGTTCTTCGTGGACCTTAGTAATCTTGGTGGTTTAAGCCTTGTTGTGACCACAAAGGCGTAAACCACCAAGATTACTAAGGTACACGAAGGGAAACTACAGCACCGCAGTTTCGTGAATGGTGCGTCCTTCGGCAAAGCGTGAAAAGTTCAACAGCGATGCGTCGATCAAATTAGTTGTCCCCGTCAAAATCAGATCGCTGAGAATTTTGCCGGTCGCGGGTGAGTGCATCACGCCGTGACCGCTGAAGCCGTTGGCGAAGAAGAAGCCCGGCACGTCTGACGACTGGCCAAGAATCGGATGATGGTCCGGCGTCATTTCATAGAGCCCCGCCCATGCCCGCTTCGGATTGATCGCGACATTCTCAAAAACAGGCACGCGATCTGCCGCGCGCGTCAGAATCTTCTCGATGAAGCCCGCGTCAAAATCCATTTTGTATCCGGGCGTTTCTTCCGGATCATTCCACGCCAGCAGAAACCCGCGCCCCTCGGGACGAAAGTGAAAGCCCGTGGACATATCAATAATCATCGGCGCACTGCGCGGAAAGCCGTCGAATGGTTCGGTCGGAACCAGCATCCGCCGCAACGGTTCCACCGGCAGATCAATGCCAACCATTTTTGCGATCGATGCCGCCCACGCTCCCGCACAATTTACGACGACGGGCGCCAATACATTTTCACGGCTAGTCGCAACCTCAAACTTTCGGTCTCGCCGAGTGATTCCAGTGACGCTCGTATTCTTCCAGAGCGTCGCGCCATGGTCACTGGCCCAAGTCATGAAGCCGATCATCGCGCTGTAAGGATCGACAAAGCCATCCGTAGAACAGAAGCTGCCGCCAACAATGTCATCGCCGCGCAGTTGCGGAAACATAGTGCGAATCTCGTCGCCCGTGACCAGGCGAACATCCTTCAATCCCAGCGCAACTTGCTTTTCGTAATTGGTTCGCAGATAGGCCAGATGATGCTCGTTAGTCGCGCAGAAAAGATATCCCTGCGGCCGGTAGTCGCACGGATATCCGAGCCGTTCCTCAAAACTCGCGTAGAACGGAATCGAATAGAGCGACATCTGGATATTGACCGGCGTAGAAAACTGCGCCCGCACGCCGCCCATGCTTTTGCCAGTGGATCCCTTGCCCTGCGCCGTCTCCCGCTCAATCACCAGAACATTCTTGCAGCCGGCGGCGACAAGGTGGCAGGCGATGCTGGAGCCAACAATCCCTCCACCGATCAGAACCACATCCGCAGTCTGCATAGCGCGTCACAATTTTAGCTGTTCGAATCAGAATACCGTGCGTGAAGCCAGGCTTGGGTGGAGATACAAGCCATTCAGAATCTTTACCACGCTTACGACGCCGCCATCTCCGGCGTAGCCGCCAGCAACTTGCGCGTGTACTCATGCTGCGGACGGCTTGTAATCTGCTCCGTGCTTCCAATCTCGACAATCTTGCCGCGATACATCACGGCAATCCGTGTCGAGAGGTAGCGCACGACCGGCATGGAGTGCGAAATAAACAAATAAGTAAGCCCAAATTCACACTGCAGTCGCTGTAGAAGATTTACGACTTGGGCACCCACGCTCACGTCCAGAGCGGACACTGGCTCATCCGCCACAATGAACTTCGGCCGCAACGCGAGTGCCCGAGCGATTCCGATACGCTGCCGCTGTCCACCCGAAAACTCGTGTGGATAGCGGGCCATCGCCGATTCATCCATCCCCACGGCCCTCAACAGTTCCTTCACTCGCTGCCGGCGGCTTGCGGCATCGTGCAAGTCTTCATGGTCGTTAGTGTGTCCAAGCTTTCGGTGAAGAATCAGCGGTTCGGCAATCACGTCCTCCACCCGATAGCGTGGATCGAGCGAACCAAATGGATCCTGAAAAATAATCTGCATATCCCGGCGAAGCGCTCGTAATTCCGAGCGGCTTGCTTTTACTAAATCAGCTCCATCGAAGAGAACGGTGCCTGAGGTAGGCTCGATGAGGCGCAGAATGAGTCGTCCAAGCGTACTTTTGCCCGACCCCGATTCGCCGACCAACCCAAGCGTCTCGCCCGCCGAAATATCAAGCGACACGTCATCGACAGCGCGCACTTCGCCCGAGCGATGCCCGCCAAACGATGATTCGGCAAGATCGAAAATCTTCGTCAGGTTGCGAACTTCGACGAGAGGCATATTCCACCTTATCCAACAACTTCTATAGACATTCCATATTCCAGAATATGGAATAATACGTTTCAGCCTGCAATCATCGGCACCGCGGCCAGCGCCGCCACCATGCCCAACGTTCGCGTGCGGCTGAAATGCTCACGCAAAAAAATGCGCGCCAGTAGAACAGTAATAGCGGGATAAAGCGAACTGAGAACCACCGCATTGTCCAATCGCCCAATCTGGCTGGCGCGAACGAAAACAGCGGTGCCCGTAACATCAAGTATTCCGGCAATCACGGCAATAAGAAGGACAGGCGCCGCGACCGTGCGAAGATGCCGTCCGAATAAAACGATAATACTCGTCACCAGCAGGGACGCAGACCGCGAACATGCTGCGGCCCACAACGGGCTGGCATTGCCCGCGCGATGAATACAAAGGTAAAACCCGGCAAAGCCGATCCCCGCCAACACCGCCATTCCCAGACCTTCCGGCCGCCCCGATCCAGCTTCGGTTCGCGAGATAAGCCACACGCCGATCCCGGCCACCACAAAGCCGAGCAAGTGACGATAGCCCGGAACGCCCTCATCGAACGCAGAAACGATAGTTGGAATCGCCGCTCCGAGAACGGCAGCAACGGGAGCAACCAGCCCCATGTTCCCCTGTGCCAAGGAACGATAAAAAATAGCCAGAGCGGTGCCGCCCACTGCTCCCGCAACCAACGACCACGCCAAACTGTAGTTATCCGGGAAGGCAGCATGTGTGATCAAAGCAACCGCGCCCATCGAGACCATGCCGCTGAGATGGACGATGGCAGTAAACAGAAACGCGTTCGCGCGGCTGGCGCCAACGCCTCCGAGGAAATCGCTCGTGCCCCAGACTCCGACCGCAGTCAGGCTATAAGCCGCCGGAATATATTGAGGAGCAATTGTCATGGGATAGTGAGATTAGCACGCAGGCGCCAAGCACAAACGCCCAACACTTTCTGTAGAGACGGGGCTAGCCCCGTCTCATCCCGAAAATGCGCCGGGTCACAAGAATAAAGTTAAGCCGTAACCGCCTCNNTTGGCGTAGTAGAGAGCCTCTTGCGGAGTATCGATGCGAACAATCGCCTGAAAATCCGCCACCTTCCTACCCTTAACGCGCACCGTTATCTTTCGGCCGGAAGAAAATTTCTCCACTACATTGCGAATGCCCGCGATCTCGAAAATTTCCTCACCCGTTAGCTTCAACGTATCGGCGTTCTCTCCAGGCAAAAATTGCAGCGGCAAAATGCCCATGCCCACGAGATTCGAGCGGTGGATGCGTTCGTAGCTTTCCGCAATCACGGCGCGCACTCCGAGCAAGCGCGGCCCTTTCGCTGCCCAATCGCGCGACGAACCGGAGCCATACTCCTTACCCGCAAGAATCACAAGCGGCACTTTTTCGGCCTGATATCTTTCGGAGGCGTCGAAGATCGACATCTCAGTGCCGTCAGGCAGGTGGCGCGTGAATCCGCCTTCCGTGTTCACCATTTTGTTGCGCAGACGAACATTGGCGAAGGTGCCGCGCACCATCACTTCATGATTGCCGCGNNGGTGAAATGTGGTCGGTTGTAACGCTATCACCGAGCACAGCGAGCACTCGCGCATTCCTGATGTCTTCTACGCCAGATGGCTGCAACGTCATGTCATCGAAATAAGGCGCCTGCCGAATGTAAGTCGAATCTTTTTCCCAGGAGTAGGTCTCGCCCTTCGGAACCGGCAGCCCGCGCCAGCGTTCATCNNAGCTCTTGCGGAACATGTCCGATGTAATCGCGCTCGCCATCGACTGTTCCACTTCCTGCTGCGAAGGCCAGATGTCAGAGAGGTAAACGGGCTTGCCGTCTTTGCCCTTCCCTACAGGATCTTTACGCAAATCGATGTCAATGCGGCCAGCCAATGCGAATGCCACTACCAGCGGCGGCGACAT
>PLBX01000406.1 GCA_003135495.1 Acidobacteriaceae bacterium
TTGCCATGAATTCCCCCTCGGCATGGGATTGTAATTGATGGGCTCAGTTTTCTTGCGACACGACATCGACAGAAGCCCTGTCCCTACCTGAGAATATCTAATGTGACTCCTGAAGAGATCAAGCTCGGTTACCTATTGCTTGAATACCTCCGCATTTCCGCTCGTGACCGCGCCGTACACAAGTTTAATGTGCTCGGGAGGTCAACGAAGGGTGAGTTTGAAATGTGGCTCCGCAGAGATGTTCTTCCAGACGAGAAGCAGACCCTCATTTGGCTATGGGACGAACTGAAGCGGTCACGACTAATCAATGCGACGGGCACTGACCTCGTCAATCCTGATGACTGGGTCATCGTGAGTCCCAAAGGTCTGACCATTACCGAGTCGGAGTTTGCCGCCATGTTCAGTAAGGAAGCCCACGAGAGTCGCGATACGCATCACGACACGCCCGATAAGCAACCCGCCACTCATCGAGGCCTGTCGATTTTTATTTCGCACAGCAGCAAAGATGCTGACCTTGCACTTGCTCTGATTGACTTGCTGAAAAATGGTCTAGGATTGTTTGCCGACCAGATTCGGTGCAGCAGCGTTGATGGTTATCGACTTCCTGTCGGTGTCAAAACAGAAGGCAAACTCCGTGAAGAAGTGAACGCTGCGAAGGTAGTGGTTG
Source organism: Acidobacteriaceae bacterium (assembly GCA_003135495.1). Classification (GTDB taxonomy): domain Bacteria; phylum Acidobacteriota; class Terriglobia; order Terriglobales; family Acidobacteriaceae; genus Acidiflorens. The sequence continues at coordinate 668 of PLBX01000406.1, forward strand.
GACTCATCACACCGAGCAGTCTGGCTTCATATTACGTGATGTTTGAGCTTGGGGCGCGGTGGGGTGCGGACCTGTTCTTGGCTCCATTGCTGGCTGGGGTGAAGGCAAGTGAACTGAGTGGCCCGCTGGGTCTATTGAATGCTTTGTCGGCGAACAACGAAGCCCAACTTCATCAACTTCTCGAAGATATTTCAAAGCACTTGGGGCTGCAACTTCAGCCTGCTGCGTCGTATGTGCGCCATGTGTCTGCTGTGAAAGCGTTGGTAGGCGGTATTGCGAATCCCGCGACGACGCAGCCAGCCGCTACTGCCCCTACGAAGCAGAAGTTGAAGATGACGCTGAGCGCGGAGGGTACACCGCCATCGCAGCTTCTCAAAGTGGTCGCGAACCGCCACGTCAAGGTTTCGCGAGTGGAATACATGTTGAGCAGCGAAGCTTTCATGGCTGGTGAAGATGTATCGCTGGACGGTGAGACCATCGAGATTCCGATCAATGATGGTTCGGTGCTGAAGCTCTGGAANNGACCGGAACAATTACGACCACTCTGGTCCTGCGAAGATTGCGGTCACTGTGTCTGTTGATGGAGAGACCGACCAGTACATTCTCCCAGTGCAGATGGAATTTATGATGCAGAACAACACCGCGTACAGGAATGTCGTTGGCTCGAAGACCTTCTATGGCTAGAAGCAGCGGTTAAACTTCGAAGCCGAGTGCACGCAACTGCTCACGGCTCACCGGGGAGGTCTTGTCACTGAAGCCTGAAATCTCCCTTCCGGGTAGCCCATCCTTCCCCTTGAGTCCGCTGAGGTGCTGATTCAATTCTTCTGACAGGTCACGAGCAGCGGCCAATGCGATTTGCAGCGTGGTCAGCCTTTGTTGGCCATCAATGATCTGTCGCGCCGAGACCTTCGCCATCACGGTGCGTAGTTGATCCATGACAACCGCACCCAGAAAATGAGGCCTATTAGTCCTTCCAGCAATCTTGTGCTCGGCTACTTCCTTGATGGAGTCCCACAGGGGAATCCAATTACGTTCTTCATTCCAGACATAAGGACGCTGAAAGAGTGGGGCCTCAAGTCGCTCGGTTCGGTCAAAAACCGTGACCAGAGTGAGTTTGTCAACTTTCATCGGCAATGCCCTCCAACTGATCGATTGTGTTAAAAAACCAGGTATTCTTGCCTATCCCTCAAAATTTTGAGCGTGAGATGGTACCCATCGATAAAACCATCAAGTTTACAGTACGGCATCAAATCCTTGGTGTAGGTGGCGACACTAGCTGGGCATCGTAGCAGCGCAGCGACAGAGCTAGCCAGCATCACCCTGCGGTTGGTAGGGATGGCCCGCTCCGGCTACGTTCCCAGCCTTGACGCCGCCAGTATTATGGCGGTGGGGTGCTCGTTTGAAAAGTGGAGAAGTAGAACGCAGGAACGCGAACAACGTATGAATCTGGAACTGCTACAGGCAAGCAAGAAGAAAGCCGGAGGCTATGCATCACCCCCGGCTGCGGTTAGAAAGATCGTGGACGGACTAGATTTGGACTAGCACCTCCTCAGTTACATGCACGTCAAGTTGCTTGATTATCTTCGCCGCACGACTGGAAACGGCGTGAAGTAGCGCATAGTTGATTGGTTCATCGTGTTCAATCTTTTTCACTAGGTCCGAAAGAGCGCCGATGATTACACAGGTTGCTCTTGCCTCTAGCTTCCGCTTATCATTTGTTATTGTCGTATCCTCTGCCGCCCCAATTGCCCCAGCTCGTTGAATTGCTGGTTCCCCACTGTCAAGCACTGACTGCAACATTCGCATATTAGCCTCGACCGCTTCGATTAGCGCCCGCGTCGCTGGATCGCTGTATATGTCCGCAGTGGCAGAGTCGCTCTGATAACTCTCTATTTCCTGAATTGCTTCGAACAGTACATCGCTGATCATGCTGGAATCCTTTCTTCATTCAAAATCGAGCACGTTGCGCAGTAGCTGCGCTTCATGCTTTGCCCCGTAAGTTTGACGACGTTCCCAGATCGGCGGGCAGTGTCGATGCACTCCGAGCACAGGAATATCTCCGGTCGTACGTCTCTGCGCCTGTTCCCTGTCTCCGGTGGCTGCGGAACCTTGGCGCCCACCGTCAATACCGGGGAGGTAGCAGTACGAAACAACTCCTCCGCCACAGAGCCTAAGAGAAATTTGTTCAATCCGCCCCTACCGTGTGTACCCAGCACAAGCA
>PLBX01000158.1 GCA_003135495.1 Acidobacteriaceae bacterium
GGTTTTCTTCACAACATGGTGCGGAATCTGGCCGGCACATTCCTGCTGATAGGGAAGGGGACGGTGAGCCTGGACGATTTCCGCCGAATCCTTGATGCTCGCGAACGCACCGCCGCGGGACCGACTGCCCCGGCCAGTGGCTTGTATCTGGTNNTTCCGAGCGAAGCGAGGAATCTGGGTTTACAGTGACGCCGGCAAAAACCGAGTTCCCTCGCTTCGCTCGGGATGACAACCCAAGTTATAAGGATGACAATCCTTTCTGGGTTCCAAGTCATGGTCTTTCGAGGTCCCAGGTGTACGAAGAGACATGGCGCGGCGGTTTTGTCCCGCGTAGACTTCTTCCCAGATGGCTACTAACGCGGAATTCGTTGTCTCTCGACTCGCGTCGGTGAATCCGGCCACGGGAGAAGTGTTGGGTGAATTGGATAGCGCCGGCCCGGCCGAAGTGGGGACAGCAGTGTTCCGCGCGCGAGCTGCGCAAGCGGATTGGAACTCCCTTGGCATCCGCAATCGCATTCGAATTTTGCGCCGCTTTCAGCAGATTCTGCTGGCGCGCAAGAATGACGTCGCACGACGCATCACGCAAGAGGCGGGCAAACCTTGCGTCGAAGCCTTGCTCACCGAAGTTTTGGTGGTGCTCGACGCGGCGCGATTTCTGATTGCTAACTCATTCGAGATTCTGCGCGAGCAGAAATTGCCACACGGAAATCTCGCCATGAAGAGCAAGGCTGGGCGTATTCTCCACGAGCCTTTCGGCGTGGTGGGAATTATCTCGCCGTGGAATTATCCATTTTCGATTCCGGCAACAGAAGCTCTGGCGGCTCTGGTCGCGGGAAACTCGGTCGTGCTCAAGCCTTCTGAGTTGACGCCCTTGATTGCGATGGAACTGCAAAATTTGTTGCGCGAGGCCGGCGTCCCAGACGATGTTTTTCAAGTGCTGCCGGGTGATGGCGCAACGGGCGCGGCGATTATAGCCAGCGAGATTAACAAATTAATTTTCACGGGAAGCGTGGCCACCGGACGGCGGATCGCGCAGAACGCCGCTGCTCGCCTGTTGCCGGTTGTGCTTGAACTGGGGGGAAAAGATCCGATGATTGTTCTCGAGGATGCGGACGTTGATGTCGCCTCGAGCGGCGCCGTTTGGGGAGCCTTCATGAACGCAGGGCAGACGTGCTTGTCTGTTGAGCGCTGTTACGTGCATCAGAGTTTGTACAATGCGTTTCTCGATGCCTGCTGCGAGAAAGCGCGCAAACTGCGCGTCGGCAATGGCATGGATCCTGGCACGGAAATAGGCCCGATGATCCACGAACGGCAGGTGCGAATTGTGGAATTGCATCTCGAAGATGCGAAGCAACGCGGCGCTACCGTTCTGGTTGGAGGCTCGCGGCTGCGTGAGTTCGGACCTACTTTTTTTGCTCCCACCGTGTTGGCGAACGTCGACCACGGCATGCGCATCATGCAAGAGGAAACATTCGGCCCGGTGCTGCCGATCATGCCATTCCGCGACGATGCCGAGGCGGTCCGCCTCGCGAACGATTCGGATTTCGGACTAGCCGCGAGTGTGTGGACTAAAGATCGTGCCCATGGCGACCGCGTGGCGCGACGGATCAATGCTGGCACCGTAATGGTGAATGATGCCGTCTCCTGCTTCAGCATCAGCGAAGCTCCGCATGGCGGCGTGAAGTCTAGTGGGCTTGGGCGCACGCATGGGCGCTGGGGTTTGGAAGAGATGGTGCGCGTGAAGTATCTGGATAGCGACCGGATTCCGCGCATGAAAAAAATCTGGTGGTTCGGCTACGGTGGCGGGTTTGCGGCTGAGATGGAAAGTTTTGTTGATTTGCTTTATTCGCATTCGCTGGGAGAAAGAATAAAGGCTGTAGTCAATTCGGCCGGAGCACTGTGGCGGAGAAAGCTGTAATCGAAACCTGTGAGGGGGGCTGGACGGGCGAGGCGCCCGCTCCACGCACTACGGGGATCATGACAGGCTGGTGGTGCTGCCAGCAAAGAGCCTGCCGAGCTTTGCTCGGCTTGGACAGGCGGGGGGCGCCCGTCCCCACACTGAAGCTACTCTGATACTTTTCAGAAGAACCTCTGCGCAGGAGACTTCTGTGTGGAGTGCGGCAAGTTCAGGCAATTTCGACTTATGAGTTTGACTCACGCGAAACTGGTGGCAATGGCAGTGCACTGGTTAAGGCGCTATCGCTGCGGTGTGGTATTGAGCGAGCAAGCCTGCATCAGTGGCGAGATGCCGGATGCGATTGGATGGAAAAAGGCTTGTCATTCCGTGCTGGTGGAGAGCAAAGTTTCGCGCGCCGATTTTTTGGCGGACTGTATGAAACCCTGCCGGCAGAGGCCTGAAAATGGCGTGGGCTGCGAACGCTACTATCTCGCGCCGCGTGGTCTCATCCGGTGCGAAGAGCTTCCCGCAGGATGGGGGCTGTTGGAGGTTAGCGGTGGTGAGGTTGAGCGGATCAAGCCTTCCGCCAAGAACCTGCGCTCCGCGGTGGGATTTCAAAACGAGATGAATCTGCTGCTTGCCAGTTTAAGGCGGGTGGAGATTCGGATTGAGCCGGAGAGCATCACCGATTTCCTCAAGTGGAAAAATCGCATGGCCGAATACAATCGGGGTATTCTGCCGAAAGGACTAACTGCGGAACAAGACGAACTCAACGTATTCCTCGTGGGAAACGCGGGAGATTAAGACCGCAGAATGTCATATGTGTTTTACGCATCCAAAACGTCGGTAGTGATCCCACTTTGCCACTACCTCAAAATCATGATCCTTGAAACCAAAACGGAGGCCTGTATACTCTTGGAAAGAGTTCCAGTCGCTCGCTGAATATTCTGGGTGATATCTCACAATGGCGAATGAGGATCAGACGAAACTCGAAACTCGAAAAGAGCCACAGACAGAAAAAGAGCGAATCAAGAAACCCTACACCAAACCAGCATTCCGCTTCGAGCGTGTGTTTGAAACGCAGGCATTGAGTTGCGGGAAAATGGCTGGCCAGGGACACAACTGTAGCATTCACTCCTCGACTTCCTAGCCAGCTCGGGGTCACAGCAGCGCTGAATCGGTTCCAACTCCAATGCAGCCGGGCCGGTCGCTACTGCAGCGCGGACTGTGTCAGCTTCACTGCGCAATAATCTTTGCCACCGCAGTTAGAGGCCAAAGCGACTGCAAGAACAACCACAATATTGTCCGCACTCTTGGGGGCGGGCAAAGTGAGGCTCTTTACGGTTTTGTTGGCGTTGATGCCGAACGAGTAACCGTAGAGATCAAATGTCCGGTTGTCCTTCGCACCGGTGTAGATGTTGCGGTAGGCTGTGCTTAACGCAATCGATTCTCCCGAGTAGCCTTGCGGCGTGAACCAGTCGCTGACGCTCTGGGTAATCGTCGTAGTCGAGTTATCGGTGTAGGTGATGATGAACTTCTGCGAGGCCAGGTTGCCGTTCACTGCTGCGGCCAGAATCTCCAAAGTGCTGTACGAACCCGCAGGGAGCGTGATGGTGGTGTTCTGCCAGGCATCCGGATTGTTCGCCTGCCCGAATGTGAATGTGGTGCCATTCCAGGTGCGCGAAGCGCCGAGGAGATTGGACGAGTAAGCATTGCCGTCGTGATCCAGCCCGCCGGTCACCAAGAATGTCGTACCGTCGGTGTAGATGCCATTTACGTTGTAGCCTACTCCGGCAACACCAGTAGATGAGGCACCGACATTCTCGGTCGAGAAGTAGATGCTCTGCGCCTGGGCGGTCCCGCTGGCGTTGTTGTCTGCGGAGATGCCACTCGAACCGCCGAAATAACCCGTGGCGGAAGCCGTCGGGGTGGCGGAGGCGGTATTGAGTTGACTGGTGACGTTCCACATGGTGACGACATTTGCGCCGGTGTTAGAACCGTTCTCTCCCATGCCGACGAAAATTCGGTCGGTAGTCCCATCAAAAAACTCGGTGATCGGCGAGCAAAGTCCGTTATTGCCGCCAGGGTTAACATTTTTGTTATAGGACATGGCGGGGGTGGTATTCGCCAATCCGGTGGTGGGACTGAAACTAATTGCGAAAAGATCCTGCGCGGTTGTAGTCGTGGAGTCGGTACCGCAACTGTAAAGGGTGGACGCGGCGTTGGCCGGCCCGTTGACGAAATAGTTGTTGTCGAAGGCTCCGTAGAACAGAAAAGGATTGA
>PLBX01000538.1 GCA_003135495.1 Acidobacteriaceae bacterium
GCGTTGTTTGCCCCGGAAGCGTACCAGTTCTTCCCCTATTTTGCCGTAGCCTTTACCGCAGTTCTGTTGAAGATTTATCAAGAGCAGGCAGACGGGCCCATCGTGGCTCCGGCGCCGAAAAAATCACGACACTTCCTGGAGGCTTATGCAGATCGCGCAACCGGTGCAGTCTCCCCTGTCCGCTGACTTAGGGGAAATTTTGCGTTGTTTAAAATGCGGAGGGCGACTGGAAGCTGACACGTCCGGAGGCTTTGTCTGCCCCGCCTGTCGGCATGCATATCCGAACGCGAAGGGTATTGCCCGCTTTGTGGATGCCCAACATTACGCGTCTAGTTTCGGCTTTCAGTGGCACCGCTACCCGAAAACGCAGCTGGACGACAGCGAAGATCGCCAGTCGGAGCGCGATTTCATCATGCGAACCGGGCTGCATCCCGAAGACCTCAAAGACAAACTTGTTCTAGACGTGGGTTGCGGCATGGGCCGGTTCGCTGACATCGCTACCCGTTGGGGTGCGCGCGTGGTCGGCATTGACTTGAGCGCAGCCGCCGAAGTCGCAGCACGGAATCTGGCGGATCGCGATTTTGTCGCTCTCCAGGCCGACGTCTTTGCCCTGCCTTTCGCGCAGGGAAGTTTCGACCTCATCTATAGCATCGGTGTTCTCCACCACACCCCGGATTGCGAACGCGCGGTAAAGGCATTGCCCCAATACCTCAAACCCGGCGGCCGGCTTGCCGTCTGGCTCTATAGCGCCTACAACCCCTGGTACCGCTTCAGCGATCTCTATCGCAAGGTGACCACGCGCATGTCGCCCGGACGCTTGCACGGAGTCCTGCGCGTGGCGGTGCCAACCATCAATGTTGTCGACAGTGGCCTTCGAGCAGTGCCGATTGTCGGGCGCCCGCTTTCAGGAATTGTGCGCCACTTATTTCCTGTTAACCGCAGTGTTCAGCGCGACTGGCGAGTTCTCGATACTTTCGATTGGTATTCCCCGGCCTACCAATCAAAGCATACTTACGAACAGGTTTTCCGCTGGTTTGAAAGCTGCGGACTTGAAGATTTGCACGTCGGCGAAGTACCAATTTCAGTGCGCGGCCGCAAGCCGCTCCAAAGACACTAGAAGGAATTTAATAGGGAAGCTCAATTCTGATGCAGCTTGAAGCAAAGTCAAATGGCGGGAATGGCACGCAACGGACAAGTGCCGCTCCGTCGCGCCGCACCAAAAAGGTGCCACCGCCTTTTAGCCGGCTCTCTTGTCTGCGCTGGATTCCGTCATACGCGTGGCAGCGGTTTACTCGGCGCAAGCCGCGCGGTCCGGTTCATCTTATTTTTGCCTTAGCCGATCACTTTGAACCTGCGATTATTCCCGAGAATGGAAGAGCCCGTGCCCCGTACGATGAACAGGAACGCCGTTTGGAAGCGTGGTGCCGGGATTATCCGAAAGCAATACACCAGTGGAGGGATAACTCCGGCCGTCCGCTCGTCCATTCCTATTTCTATCCCGCAGAACAATATGACAAAGCATTAGTGGAACGGCTTGCGCAGCATTGTCATAGCGGATGGGGCGAGGTTGAGATCCACCTTCATCATGGCATTGAGGCCGAAGCCACGGCTGAAAGCACGCGGCGTGAGCTGGTTACATTTCGCGACGCGCTCGCGAACGACCATGGCTGTCTAAGTTATCTGGACGGCTCGGCCCTGCCACGCTATGCCTTTGTGCATGGCAATTTTGCATTGGCAAATTCGACCGGTGGCTACGGCTGCGGCGTTGACGACGAAATGGAAATTCTCGCCTCCACCGGCTGTTACGCCGATCTCACCCTTCCAGCCGCGGCTTTTCATCGGGCCCAGATTGCCAAGATCAACTCGCTCTACGAATGCACGTTGCCTTTCGATCAGCGGGCTCCGCATCGCAAGGGGCGCGATCTTCGGCAGGGAAGTCCATTGCGAATCTTCCCCATGATGATCCAGGGTCCTCTCATGCTGGATTTTGATCGCTCGTCGCGCAGCGGCTTCGGACGATTTGAAACTGCCGCGCTCACCGATGCCAATCCTCCCAGCATGCGACGGCTGCAGCTTTGGAAGCAGGCCGCAATCTCAGTGCAGGGCCGTCCCGATTGGCTATTTATAAAAATACACTGCCATAGCATGTATCCCAATCACCGGTCGGCTGTCCTTGGAGACGATATGCAGCGTTTCCTCTCCGAACTCACCGCTGGAGCGGCTGAGCGGCAGGAGACACTTCATTTTGTCACCGCCCGAGAGATGGCCAATATTATCTGGGCAGCAACTGATGGCCGCGAAGGAGATCCGGATCAATACCGTGATTATCGTTTGCGGCTCGCATCAGCGGTTAAACGTCAAACTGGCAACCTAAGGCACGTTGCCCAACAAGAGATTGCTTCACCGGTCGACTTGAGAGGATAGCGCTTATGTGCGGAATAGCCGGCATCGTTAACGCCGGGGCAGATCACAAAGTCGACGCGGAAACGATCCATCGCATGTGCCAGGCGATCGTGCATCGCGGGCCGGATGACGAGGGCGTCTTCGTCAAAGACGGCACCGGCTTGGGCATGCGCCGGCTCAGCATTATTGATTTATCCGGCGGTCATCAGCCAATCTTCAATGAAGACCAATCAATTTGGATCGTGTTCAACGGCGAAATTTATAATTTCCCGGAACTGAAATCTGAGTTAGAGTCTCGCGGCCACCTCTTTTCGACACATACCGATACGGAAGTGATCGTCCATCTTTACGAAGAGATGGGCGCCGATTGCGTGCAGAGACTCCGAGGCATGTTTGCTTTTGCGCTTTATGATTCGCGCAAAGAATCGCTGCTCATCGCCCGCGACCGCCTCGGCAAGAAACCTTTGCACTACGCCCTGGTCGACGGCCGATTATATTTTGCTTCGGAGATCAAATCGATTCTGGCCGTCGCTCCCGAGCTTGCCGAGGTCGATTCGGAAGGCATCCTGCAATATCTTTATTACGGTTATATTCCCGATCCGCAAACTGCTTTCCGGGAAATTAAGAAGCTTCCACCGGGCCACTTGCTGGAATTCCGGCACGGCGAAATTAAAGTGCGGAAGTACTGGGACCTGCCCGCATTTGGAACCAGTCGTCCCGCTAGCGAAGAAAACATTCTCGAAGAGCTGGAACACCGGCTCGCCGAGGCGACCCGCATTCGTTTAATCAGCGACGTGCCGCTCGGAGCATTGCTAAGTGGCGGAGTCGATTCGTCGATCATAGTTGCACTTATGGCGCGCGCCAGTTCCAAGCCGGTAAAAACATTCTCCATCGGATTTGAGGCCGAGAAGTTTAATGAATCCCATTACGCGCGTCTTGTAGCCGAGCGCTTTGGCACCGAGCACCATGAGTTAATCGTCAACCCTGATCTCGAAGAAACCCTGAATTACTTATCGCGCATGATGGAGGAGCCGTTTGGAGATTCCTCCATGCTGCCGACCTATTATGTCTGCCGCATGGCCCGACAGCACGTCACAGTGGCGCTTTCGGGCGACGGAGGCGATGAACTCTTCGCCGGCTACGATCGTTACATCACCAGCACCAATCGCCAGCGCTACGACGGAATTCCCCAATGGCTTGGGGGGTTGTATCGCGAACATCTGCACGATCGCCTGCCCGGCGGAATGTATGGCCGGAACCTCGCATGGAACGCCTCGTTGTCGCTTCGGGATCGTTACCTGGACGCCATGAGTTTCTTCCCAGCATTGCACCGCGAGCGCTCTTTCTTCTCAGAGAGCTTTCTCGATACCGCCGCGCAGCTGCCCGACCCGCTACAGCAGTTTCGCGCTTACTATGACGGCGCTCCCTGTCCAGATGCAATGAGCCGGCTGCTTTATCTCGACACAAAGACTTACCTGGCGGGGGACATCCTGACCAAGGTTGACCGCATGAGCATGTTGACGTCTTTAGAGGTGCGCGTCCCCATGCTGGACCATGAATTTGTCGAGTGGGTGGCGGCGCTTCCGATCGAATGGAAGTTGCGTGGTCAGACTCGAAAGTACTTGCTTAAGAAATTGGCCGAACGGCTGGACATTCCTTCCGAACTTTTGCATCGACCGAAGCAAGGTTTTCAAATGCCGCTTGTCGACTGGATGCGTCGCGAACTGAAGCAGGGCTTGCTGCAAATCCTCCTCGAGCCGCGGACCTTGCAACGTGGTTACTTCAAGCCGGAATCGGTACGCACTCTCGTCGAGGAACATCTCAGTGAACGCAGAAACCGTTCTGGCTTGCTCTGGCGCATGTTAGTGCTCGAATTATGGCACCGCAACTTTCTTGAGGCGGGCAGATACGGGATAGGGTCGGATTCGTCATCGAACTTTGCAACAGAAGTTTCTACAGTTGCTCACTAAGAGACACGAGCTATTTATTTTTGTTCTAATCGGGGAACAAGGGGCCGGTTGGTTATGCAGAGCGCAGAAATGCCAGTAGTTTCGAATAGCGTAGTGCAAAAAGATTCGGCGTGGAGAAGCAAAGCGCCGGTTTTCGTAATCGGCTGCGGCCGCTCGGGCACGACTTTGTTGTATCACATGGTATTGTCTGCCGGAAATTTTGCGGTTTACAGAACCGAATCGAATGTTATCAATCTTCTGGAGCCTCGGTTTGGCGACCTAAGCATTGCTCGCAATAAGCGCAATCTGCTCGAGGCATGGTATGACAGCCGGCTCTACACACTGTCAGGCCTTGATCGCGACGAGATTGGCAAGAAGGTCATGGCAGACGTCAACAATGGCGGCGATTTTCTGCGCGTGATTATGGAGGAGATGGCTCGCAAACAGAACGTGGAGCGCTGGGCAGAGTGCACCCCCGAGCATATTCTCCACTTGCCGCGAATCAAGGAAACGATTCCCAACGCCCTTATTATTCACATCATCCGTGATGGCCGAGATTCGGCGCTTTCCACCGAAAAACAGGGTTACATCCGCCGCCTCCCAGGAGATCGCAAACCTCCGGTGATGGCCTGCGGACTCTATTGGGAGTGGATGGTGAACAAAGGTCAAAGAGATGGACTTTTGTTGGGCAATGATTACACCGAGGTTCATTTCGAAGAACTGGTTACGAATCCGCGAGAGACCTTGGCCAGGTTGGGAGAATTTATTCAGCACGACTTGGATTACGATCGAATTCAAAGTGTGGGAATTGGCTCCGTGTCCGAGCCAAATACGTCTTTCAAAGCCGATTCCAATCAGAAGTTTTCTCCTGTGCGTCGCTGGAAATCGAGCTACGAGCGGAAGGATCTGGCGACGATGGAATGTTTGATTGGGAATACTTTGCGCGGTTCGGGATACGAACTGGAAACTAATCCGGACGAAGTAGAGAATCGTTCGGAACTCAAAGCCATGCGAGCGGTTTACCGTCGCTATTTCGATTTGAAACTCTATTTAAAATCTAAGACACCGCTGGGGCCGATGTTAGTAACCAAGAACCTATCGTGGATTTAAAACGCTCCGTGACTTAGTAACTACCTTGGATCGATCTATGATGCGCCCGAACTTCCACTGACCAACTCCTGGTAAACGTTGAAAACGGCCTCGATGTTCGTTTCGTCGACCGGCGCGGTAGAGCCACTTTGTTCACCTGCCGTGCTCAGCACATCTTGAATTTCATTAACGAGTGCGTCTAGATTCGAGCTAGGAATCAATCGCACTCCCGCAGGCCGCATTCCGTTGTCGCTGGCGATTACCGGAATCCCCAGGTAAAGCGCCTCTCGCACGGACACCGCATCGCCATCGTAAAGCGTCGTTCGCAGCATTACGTCACTTTGCCTGATGGCCTGCAGCGTATCTTTGTGCGCGACGTCGCCGCTCAGCAAAATGTGGCTTGAATACGATTGCGCGGCAATCTGGGAGCGGAGTTGCGCCTCCAGGCTTCCGGATCCAATCATTAGCAATCCTGCATTCGGAAACTGCTGCCGTACCTGGCCCAGCACTTCAATCTGCAGCGGCAAATCGTATTCTTTTTCGAGCAATCCTACAGAAATTAGCAGCGGGCTATGGCTTTTGAAAAAATTGGCAAGCGAATCGGGAAGAGCCCGCGACTCCGTCCAGTCCGCCGAAAGAGAATGAGGATAGATTAGGCGCCGCCTCTCGGCAGGCACGCCGAGCTTTCCAAAAAACTCCACAATCGCGGGATTCACCCCAATGACCCTGTCGAACCTGCGGAGCACAAAGCCTGCCAAAGAATTGCGCCCTAGTTTTCTGCCCCGCGGTGACGATGGATATCCCCCCGAATGAAAAGTAAGAACCGATTTAGTTTTCGGTATCAGGCAACAGACGAGGCTCAGGCCAAGTAATCGTCGAGTAAGCATTCCACCGAGATGCAAATGAACAATGTCGTACTTAAGCCGGAGAAGTAACTCCAAAAGTTCGACGCTCGATTGTGGATAGTACACAGCCTCAGCGTCAGCTTTGCGATTCCGGGTAATGTTGATTACGGCGCAGGGTATATTTCGCTTCAATAGAAATTTGCGAATTGCCACCAGATTGCTTTGTACGCCGCCGTGGGGCGGAGGGTAGGGCCCCAGTTGCAGCACTCTCATTGCAAAGAACCATCCAGCACCGAATCGATATCAATGGCACAACATTCAAGCGTGCGGGCGGACTCCAGCATTTGCTGGCAGCCAATGGTGGCGCGCACTCCATCGCGCACAGTGACATCAGGCGTCTTGCCACTCTGCAGCGCAGAGAGGAACGCGTTCATCTGCGCGGCGTGACCCTTCTGGGCAAACAAACTCGACTGTTTGCCGACGGTGCGGCCCTTGGTCACGACTCGTTTGAAGTCCTCCGCATAAGCGCCGATGCCGGGCGCGAATACTTCGACGCGCTCGCCTCCCGAAGTGCGGCTACCCACGGTGCAGTAAGTTAGATTTCCAACCGAGCCATCCGCAAAACTGAAACTTGCGGCTATATTGTTCTCGCCAATCGGATCTTTTTTCCCTGTGGGCAAAGAGAAGGCCGAAACCGCAATCGGCTCGGCATCAAGCAGCCAGTACATCAGGTCGACGAAATGGCACGCCTCGCCGAGAATAGCGCCGCCGATTGCCGGGTCTGCCATCCAATACGATCCTGAAATTCCAGGAGAATTAATGCGACAGCTGACCACGGCTGGACCCGTCCGCTTGCGCAATTGTTTTTTTAATTCAACATAAGTCGGAGCACATCTGCGGTTGAAACCTACGGTGATCTGTTTTCCACTTTGCTTCGCAGCCTGGTAGATAAGCCGGCATTCCTCTTCTGTCAGCGCCATCGGTTTCTCGACGAAGACATTCTTGCCCGCCTGCAGCGCGGCAATCGCTTGCGAAGCATGCTGCTGGTTCCGGCTTACAATCACGACCAGATTAATCTCGGGATCGCGAAGGATTTCCTGGTAGTCGGAAGCGCAGTAATTCGCTCCAAAACGTACCGCGTAATTTTTGCCGCGGAACCCACTCGAGGAATGGATCGCTCGCAAATGAGCATGGGGCGCCTTCTTCAGGTTCGGCAGATGAACCCATCGCGCAAGATTTCCCGCTCCCACCAGTCCCACCCCGATTTGCGATAAGGCGGGAGTATTGGTGTTAACCTCGGTTCGCCTCTTAGGATGAAAATCCGCTAAAGGATCCGCAACCGCCGACGCGGGATACTTGAGCAGTACAGCGAGGCTGTTCGAGGCGGGATCCATAATTGTCGCGTACGCTTTGGGAGCCTCTTCGAGAGCGAACTCATGTGTGATCAGCGGCTGAACCTGCACACGCCCCGTGCCCACTAATCTTAAAAATTCCTGCATGTTACGATTTTCCGTCCAGCGCACGTAAGGCAGCGGATAATCCTGGCCTTGTTTCTCATAGAGCGGATCGTAGCTGCCAGGGCCATAGGCGCGAGCCATCAACAGTTGAATCTCTTTGCGATACATTTCGAACCACGGGAAACTCAACTCCACCGCGCCCACATCTACGATTCTCCCGCGATCGCGGCAGATTTCTACCGCTAGCTGGCAGGGTGCAGCCGACTTCGCAGCGGCCGCCACAATCACGCAATCGACGCCGAGTCCGTCAGTAAGAACTGCTATCTGTTCCTGAAATTGCGATCCACCGAGGACCGATGCGTCAGCACCCAGGCGATGGGCCAACTCCACGCGGTCCGCCTTCAAGTCAGTTGCGATGACGTATCCGCCCTGCAGACGCACCAGTTGCGCGATGAGTTGTCCTACGAGTCCCAGCCCAATGACGGCAACTTTTTCACCCAGCGAGATATTGGCGACTCGAACGCCGTTCAGAGCGATACTGCCCAGAGTCGAGAAGCAGGCGTGCTCAAACGGGACCTGATCCGGAACCTTAACGACTAGCTTCTCCCCGACCAGCACGGACTCACCATGTCCCGTCCCTTCGCCGCCGTATGCTACGCGGTCGCCGATTTCCAAGTCTGTAACTGTGGGATGTTTTTCCGCAATGATGCCGGCGCCGGAATATCCGAGAACCGCATACTCGGAAAACTTGGCGCGCACTTCGTTGAAAGTTTTGGTGGGACCCGAAACCTTCAGGACGTTCCAAATCTTGCCAATTTGAGATGGGTTATCCGCAACCGCTCGAACCAGGCTCTCCTGGTGGATACTGGCGGTTTCCGTGCCGCTGCTGATCAGGGAATAAAGCGGGCGCACCAGGACGTGATGCGAGTTCACGACCGGGTCCGGCACTTCGTCCACGATAATTTCTTTCAATCCCCTGCGAATAACTCGCTTCATAATCCTGCTTGACCTCGGAAAACTATAGTAACCATTAAGGTAATCATGAGTTAAAGGGGGATGACTCGATCAATAATACCATTGCGCAAAAACGCGAAAAGAGTACTTAGTGATGCGCTTTTCCGCGCCAGCGTTTGCGTTCCAACAGGCCGGCGTAGAGCTCTTCGTGGCTGCGGCACATCTGTTCAATCGTAAAGTTGGCTTCGGCGTAGGCTTTTGCATTCTGTCCCAGCTTCTTCCGCAATCCTTCGTCTCGCAATAATGATTCAATGGCGGTTGCGAGTTCTGAATCGTTACCCTCTGTCACCAAGAGTCCGCGACCGTCATCGATGAGTTCGGCGTTTCCTCCTACGCGATTCGCGACGACCGGAACCCCCGCCGCCATCGACTCAATAATTGAATTCGACAAGCTCTCCGAAGAAGAGGGAAGTACGGTTAGGTCTAGCGAGGCCAGAACGGCCCTCACGTCTCGACGGTCGCCTAGAAAACGTACGTGATTGCCCAGACCAAGGCTCTGCGCTTCCTGTTCTAGTTCGCTTCGTAAGGGGCCGTCACCCGCCAACACAAATTCCACACCCGGAAATTTTGAAACAACGCGGGCTGCAGCCTTTAATAATGCGAGATGATTCTTAGCGCGCAGGTTCATTCGCGCGATCATGCCCACCCGCAGCAGGCCCGGGATCGCCGGGAGCGCAGGAGTCGCGTCGGCGAAGGCTGAGGGCGAAAGACCATTTCTGATCACCACTAGTTTGTCTCGACGGATGCCTTGCTTAAGCAAGTGATCGGCCGCGGCCTGCGAGTTGCAGATCACGCGATCGCAAAAGCGGAAAGCTATCGCCTGAGCCCGTGACTGCCGCGAGGTAAGCAGATCGCCAATTTGCCTCTGGCTGCCGAGGACCACCGGAACTCCCGCCAGCCGCGCAACCGGAATCAAAAATAGATTGGTATAGAAATCGAAAGCATGAGCGACCGCGATATTGTTTTTGCGCAGGTGCCGAGCCAGGCGGANNATTTAGCGCCATAAAGGCTGCCACCAAGGCTGAAACTCGAGAACGGCCCCAAACCATCGAGAAAGGCGCCTTTTTCCATGATGCAGCCAAGGTGCTGTACAAACAAAGACGCGTCCAGACTTCGAGTCAGCGCCGCAAACTGACGCTCGCTACCACCCGTCTCCAGGCTGTTAATCATCAGGAAAAGCTGCGGAAGAATTTCGTTGGCGGTCGTTGACTGGAGCTTTGAATTATCTAAGGTTTGCATCTGGCCGATGGGTTCGGTTTCAGTTCCGTAATCCATTCTCCATTATTCAAGCGGCTATCTCTTTGGGGCATAGCGCTCGCGGCAGCAATTAGGCCAAGGTCAGCATTCAAATTACGCCACTGGTAGCTTTTTCGATCGCATCCATATCAGCCCCAATGTCTTTGCCGTCCGTAGCAGCGCCGACCGCTGGGGAAGCCTTCTTGCACGAGCTTTTTTCATCTTTGGCTTGGCAGAGCCGCAAACCAGTTTGACCCGGCCTCGGACTAGCCAGTCCCGCGGCCTGGGGACTCGATGCGTCCAGATTGCCCTTCGGCCAGCCTTCCCGGCTTCCGATAATCAGATTGTGCGTAATTTTTGCGTTAGCAAAACAGTGCTCGACCACCCCCGCCACGCCTTGAGCCTGGGGCTGATGAGCGCAGTTTTGAGGGCCTCCGCCAGCCGACAACAGTGAGGGTCGTTCCGCTGCGGTAACAAGTATGCTGTCCGTGAGACTGAAATTAGCGATGCGATCCTGACTCGGATGCAAAATTGAAAGAAAAGGTCCGGGAACGAACACGGTTACATGGGATATCTGCACGTCGTGCAACGGCGGCGCCACCGCCAATAAGAGCAGAAATAAACCGAAACCCTGGTAGTCCTTGGTGTGGACATTTTCCGCTACGAGATCATGAATGCTATAGCGCTCGCCTCCAGAACTTACGCCGCCGGCGTCAGATCTGATATTGCCGATATCCATTACTGATCCTACATTGGTGATCCTGTTGTAACGGATCGTGACATCGCTTACCTGGCATACGGGACAGACATTGGTGTTATTTCGTCCAGTCTGGTTCTTAGGCGTTAACACAATGGCGAAGCCAGTTTGCGTAAATCCCCCCCAGCTGTTTTCCAGAAGATTGCCCTCAAGCAGCACTCGCTGGCCACTTTTTAGCTCAAAGTTATTCTTAACAATAAAGGGATGGCCATCGGGTCCGCCTACAAAGCCAGGTTCGCCTCGCTTCCAGATCATGGGCTTAAAGAGATGGTTATGGCGAATCTCGATGTCGGCGGGAACCTGAGTTGCGGGGGAGCCGCCGAATAGTATGTTCTCGCCAGCTGCCTCCAGGAAATTGTTAACGATTTTGTAGGGTCCACCCGGAGTGCTATAGCCGCCGTTCGATACGGTTTGGGAGTCGGTGCACGCGCCGACGCCGGCTATGCAGTGAAAATCGCTGAAAAAAGAGTCCACAACAGCAACGAAGGTCATGCCTCGAAGGGCGATGCCGCGAGTGGTTTCATCCTGCGCAGTACCATGCATCCATACCCGGTCAAAAATCAGGTGGTTCGCCGTGTCCTCAGCTTTCGTACAAGCCAGTGCCGCGATTGTCGCCCCTGGATTACCGCGCGTGATCTCTAATCCGATCAACCGATAATGATTTGCGCCCGCTGCAAAGCGCAGGGGCCCAGTACCTTTACCATCAAACTCGATCTTGGCCATCACATTGCGAACCGAACTGCAATGAAAATCCGGACGTCCGGGAAGGGAAGCGACGCCCGCATAACACGGAGTAAGCCGCGTTCCTTCGGACGGCAAAGACTCGTTCGCACTGGTTCGCACCACAATCCAGTGGAGATCGTCGCACTCCTTGTTGGGAAACTCGAAGTCTCCGCTAAATGTAGCGCCAGCCTCCAGTTCCAGGGTGTCGCCACAATGCGCCTTCTCCAGCGACTGTTGCAGGTTATCGCCACGCTTCACCGCCTGAATATGACCGCCAGCGGGCGTGTCGGCTAAAGATGTTTTAAGGAAGACCCTCGGCAATTCCGCTGGCCCATCAAATTGCCCCTGTTTATCGGGGCTCTGTTGGTTGGAAGAGGCGCTGATGCTCGGGCTCAGAACCGTTGCCCTCAACAGCAAAAGCAAAAGCAAGACGGGCAAAAAAACAGACACTCGCATCCCGAGCCGGAGAATTGTCTTCATCAAATATGTCCTTGCCGCCAACTGTAAATTTTGCTCGCATCCAGCTTAACAAACCCGCTATGGCTAAATGATCATACACAGAATCACGGCCAAATCTTTTGCTTTACTGCTTACGTGCATTTGCCGTCGCGCACCATCTAAAAAAGTTGCGATGATGCTTGAGGATGATGCTTAAGTTTGAGTGGTGCGTATTGGAATTTGGTTCAGTGTGGACAAACTAAACC
>PLBX01000238.1 GCA_003135495.1 Acidobacteriaceae bacterium
GGCCAGCCAAAAGGCCGGGGCACGACGCGCCGTCAACGGAACCATGGGAACCTCCGGATCATGAGTGCGAATTGTTTTATTTCGAAAGCAGCGTATTGCGTCCCCGGCAAACCTTGCTATAATCGCGCAAGGTTAGAGGCTTCGCGGCCCCGTGTCAAGCAAAAAGTCGACTACAAAAAATGGAATCCCCCCGCCGCGACCATCAGCCACTTTCATATCTCATGTCGAGCGACGCGCAGGTCTATCTAAAAATCGGGGACGTCGCTCGACTGGTGGGCATTTCACCATCCGCGATTCGCGGATGGGAAACCTTAGGCCTCACCCGCCCTCATCGCACCGAAAGCCATTATCGTCTTTACACAAACGACGATGTGCGCCTGTTGAAAAAAGCCCGCTATCTTCGCAAAGTCCGCGGCCTGAACGCCGCCGCTATCGTGCAGATGCTGAAGCGCGAAGGCGCAATCAAACCCGCCGCCAGCAGCACCACGACCATCGGCCCTCGTTTGCGTCGCTTGCGCACCAAGCGCGCCGTCAGCCTCGCTGAAGTTGCCGCCGCCGCCGGAATCTCCGTCGGCTTTCTTAGCGCCATCGAACGTTCGCAGATGAGTGCCTCCGTCGGCACACTGCGCAGGCTAGCACGCTACTACCGCACCAACATCCTCGATTTTTTCGATGCAACGGAATTGAATACTCGATTAGTGCGTCCGTCCAAGCGCAAAGTTCTCGAAGCAGGTCCCGGCGTTCGCATGGAGTTGCTCGCATGGGGCAACAAAGTCATGGAGCCGCATCTCTTTCGCATTTCTCCCCAAGCCGGAAGCGGCGAGTCTTACTCTCATGAAGGCGAAGAATTTTTGTTCGTTCTCCGCGGAGAGTTGCAGATCGCGCTCGACGGCGAGGAGTACCATCTGAAGCGCGGCGACAGTTTTTATTTTGAAAGCGCAACCCCGCATCACTGGAAAAATCCCGGCCGCAGCGAGACATGGCTGCTCTGGGTCAACACGCCACCAACGTTCTGAAGAGCCGAAAACTTATGTCGCGTAAATCTTCGTCTCAGTCAACGCTCGCAGAATTAGCGCTCGCTCTGATCGCCGCTTGCCTGGCACTATTCGCCGCATCCTGCGCCAGAAAAACTCCCACCCTCAACCTTCTCGTTTGGGAAGGCTACGCCGATCCTTCCTATATCAAAGCCTTCGAAGAGCAGAACCACTGCAAAGTCTCAGCGTCCTATATGGGATCGAGCGATGAATTGGTCGCCAAACTTCGCGGCGGCAGCTCCGGAAACTACGACGTCATCTCTCCCTCCAGCGACGTAGCGACAATGATTGCGACATCGAGTCTGGCGGCGCCGCTAGATTTAGGCAAACTCCCCAGCTATACGCAACTTTCGCCGCAACTAACCACGCTCCCGCTAGCCCGAGTAAAAGGCGATGTCTACGGCGTTCCCTTCATGTGGGGACCTGACCCGATGATCTTCGACACCACCGCCTTTCCACAGCCTCCCGACTCCTGGAGCGTCATGTGGGATCCAAAACTAAAAGGAAAACTTTCCGTGTGGGACGATCTCTCCACCGTCTACATGGCCGCGCAAGTTCTCGGCTACGACAAGCCCGATCCGTCTCATCTTTATAACCTCACCGACGATGAGCTCAACGCCGTCAAAAAGAAACTGATCGAATTGAAACCGAACATCCGCAAGATGTGGTCGACCGGCGGAGAACTAACCAATCTTTTTGAGAATCACGAAGTCGTCATCGCCATGGGATGGCCGCTGATGACTAACCAGCTGCGCAAAGCAAATTTTCCCGTAGGCGAAACCATCCCGAAAGAAAATACAACCGGATGGATCGATCACCTCATGATCACCGCCGGCAGCGACAATAAAGACCTGGCCTATAAATTTCTAGAATTCATGATCCAGGCGCAAACCCAGAAAAAAGTCACCGACGTCACCGGATATACTCCAGCCAATCCGCACGCTGCGCAATTCATGACGCCAGAAGAAGTAAAAAACCTGCATCTCGACGACGTCGACAATTATCAGAAGCGTCTCTACTTCTGGCAAAATGTCCCGCGCCGAGCCAAGTACAACGAAATCTGGAACGAAGTAAAAGCGGCCCAATAATCCTGTGGCGCGGACACTCCTGTCCGCGAAATGCAGGCAGCGAAAAAGAACATGGCAACAAAAACCGAATCCGCGACCACCCAGACAAGCCCGTCAACCTCGAACTCCCTCGTCTCCATCCGCTCCGTAGCCAAAAACTTCGGCAAAAATATCGTCCTTCGCGACATATCATTAGAAATCGCCGAAGGCGAATTCCTAACCATCCTCGGGGAAAGCGGCTCCGGCAAAACTACGCTGCTGCGAATCTTAGCCGGCTTCGAGCACCCGACCTCCGGAGAAGTCTGGATGTCGAACGAGCGCCTCGACACGCAGCCTCCCTACCGCCGCCGCGTTAACACCGTCTTCCAAAGCTACGCACTCTTCCCGCACATGACGGTCGAGCAAAACGTTGGCTACGGATTATCCATCGCCAAACGTCCCGCTGCTGAAATCGAGCAGCGCGTGAGCGAAGCCCTGGCCAAAGTAAAAATGTCAGCCTATGCCAAATCGAAGCCCTCAAAAATCAGCGGCGGCCAACAGCAACGCATCGCGCTCGCCCGCGCTCTGGTAAATCGTCCGCAAGTGCTGCTGCTCGACGAGCCACTCTCCGCGCTCGACGCCAATCTACGCCGAGAAATGCAAGTTGAACTCAAAGCCCTGCAGCGCGAGGTCGGCATCACCTTCATCTTCGTCACCCACGATCAAGAGGAAGCGATGGTCATGTCCGATCGCATCGCCCTCCTGCGCTCCGGAGAACTCGAACAAGTCGCGAGCCCGCGCGAAATTTACAGCCGTCCCGCAACTTCATACACCGCGCAATTCATCGGACACACAAATCTTTTGCATGCCGACGTGCTTAATGGCACAGCGATGTGTGATCGCCTAACCTGGCCCACGACGATTGCCGATGGCGAAGCACTCTTCTCCCTGCGTCCTGAATCCATTCGCATCGCAAGAATCGCGCCGCCAGCCATCGGACAGCAGAAAGCCGAGCCCAGCATTCGTTTCCGAGCCACGCTTCGCGACCAGGTTTTTCACGGCGCCACCGAACTCCTGCGCGTCGAGTGCGCCGGAGGCCTGCTTCTTACCATCCGCACCGCCAGCCGCGATCTTCCTAAAGGCCCGCTGGAGTTCGAGTTCAACGCCGCCGACGCCGTCCCTGTTCGCGCCACGCGGCTAGGAAGCAACGCACCCGATTCTGCCTCGAAAGATTCTGCTTCGAAAGATTCAAGCTCTGTCAACTCAAGCTCAACCGACTCCAAACCGAAAGATTTCAAAGTCCAAGATTCAAACACGGAAGTTGCGAGCCCTAAATTCATCAAGTCCGTCAAGAAAGAATCCGCCTGATGTTCTCCCGCGCCTATCGCACAGTCATTACCGTGCCGCCGCTGCTCTGGGTAGCCATCTTCCTTCTAGTCCCCTACGCGCTAATGTTCTGCTACAGCTTCTGGTCGGTCAACGACGCCGGAACCATCCTCCACTCCTGGACCATGACTAACTATCACGAACTCCTGACTAAGCCCGTCTACTGGCAAACGTTACTGCGCTCCATGTGGATCGCCGCTCGCGTCATGTTCTTCTCCATGCTGCTGGGCTTTCTGCTGGCCTACTTTCTCTCTTTCCACGCCGGAGCCAGAAAAGATCTCTACTATCAGCTGGTAATCATCCCGCTTTGGGTGAGTTACTTAGTCCGCGCCTATGCCTGGAAGACCATCTTAGGCACCGACGGAGTACTCAACACTCTGCTGCAATACGTTCACGTCACCAAGCATCCGCTGGACTTCCTGCTCTACAGCCCTTTTGCCGTTGTTCTGACCTTGACGCATATCTATACTCCGTTCACCTTTTTGCCTATCTACGCATCCTTAGAACACATCCCGCGACACTTAGTCGAGGCCTCGCACGACTTAGGAGCAACTCCGGCGCAAACTTTCTGGCGCGTCATCCTTCCACTCTCCATCCCCGGACTACTAGCCGGAGCCACCTTCGCCTTCGTCCTAAGCCTCGGAGATTTTCTAGCGCCGCTTTTACTAGGCGGCCCGAGCGGCATCATGATCTCAAACATAGTAGTAAGTCTCTTCGGCGCAGCTTATAACTGGCCACTAGGGGCCGCTATCTCCCTCTGCATGCTGGCGCTGGTCTTAGCCCTTATCTTCTTCTCCGAGCGCTTAGAAAAGAAGTGGAGCTTCCAATGACATGCTCCTTTATCTTCCATGCAACAAAGGCCGGGTGCCCCATTTCTGCGCGCCCTTTGCGCAGAAATGGGATTCCACGATCCTCTTTCCCTGGGTCTTTTGACTTTGCTTTTGCTTTGAAGGTACGCAGCTTTAGCCCCAGCGGAGCCTTACTATGAACGGCTCCCCGCTCTGGCTCAAAGCCCACGCTCTGCTTGTCTTCGCCTTTCTCTATCTTCCTATCGCTATCCTCATCCTCTACTCTTTCAACGGACAAGGCGTCGGAGGCTTCCCGCCGCGCGATCTCACTCTTAACTGGTATCGCATCCTCTTCAACGATGCGGCCATTTGGGACTCCGTGCTGAACAGCCTGCTGGTAGCCGCATCTGCCATGTTCATCGCGCTACTGTTCGGAATCCCCGCCGCGCTCGCCCTCGATCGCGCCAACTTCCCGGGCAAAGCCCTTTTCCGGCGACTGGTTCTATTGCCGCTCATTCTTCCCGGCATCATCACTGGACTCTCGCTCCTGATGCTCTTTCGGGTATCAAACGTGAAACTTAGCTTGCTCACGATCATCCTCGGACACGGCACTGCGCTCATCTCCGTCGCTACCACCGAAGCATTCGCTGGATTGCAAAAACTGAATCGGGCGCAGGAAGAAGCTTCGCTCGACTTAGGCGCGACTTACTGGCAAACTTTCTGGCGCATCACCGTTCCTAACCTGAAACTCTCCATCATCGGCGCGGCGCTCCTGATCTTCACTCTCTCTATGGACGAAATCGCCGTGAGCTTCTTCCTGATCGGACGCGACAACACGCTTCCACTCGAAATCTGGGGAAGGCTGCGGCGCGGAATTACTCCGGAGATCAATGCGATCTCGACCATCATCTTTATGTTCTCGCTGGCGGCGATTGTGCTCTGGTATCGCCTGCGAACGCGGGCCGAAGTGACTTCAGAAATTGCTGCTGAGTTGGTCGAAACGGCGGGGAGTTAGTCCCTTCTCTTTAATCTTCTCTTTTGATCTTTTCTTTAATCATCCTGAGCGCAGCCGGATCAAGCGCGAAGCGCATGAGCCGGCGAAGTCGAAGGACCCCTACACGATCCACAGCGCAAGGTCTGCCGTAAGGCGCTCTCTTACATATTTCAAAAAGTACATTTCGAAGTGGCTGAGACGGTAGGTAATTGGTGGATGGCGCGGGCAAAGTCCCTAGCGGTCGGCCTATGTGGAATCCCACCCTTCAAAAATCGAAGGGTGGGGCACCCGGCAATCGAAAAGGTGAATGCAAAGAGGGCGTCCTGGCGCGGTGAAAAGCAGGTCCTTCGCTTCGCTCAGGATGACAACTTAGGAGAGGATGACAGGTGAGAAGAGGATCAAAAGCAGGTCCTTCGCTTCGCTCAGGATGACACCTGAGTGGAGGACGGACAACTTTATACGATGACAACTTTATAAGGGGATGACGGCATAAGAGGATGACAGATGGCGCTCTAGCGGCTTGCAATTGGGTGGACGGGCGGGGACGCCCGGCGCTCCACGTGCCCGGCATCTTGCTGGGCACCGCCTTTATTTTGGTGCTTGCGCTACAATCCGCTTATATCCCTCAGGACAAAAGAATTTTGGAGGCTTTATGGAGCTTGGGTTTCCGGTGGTTACGGTGGCCATCATTATTTTGGTTATTTATGCGCTCAGCTCCATCAAGATTCTGGCGGAGTATGAGCGCGGGGTTATTTTTCGGCTGGGGCGCCTGATGGGGCATGCCAAGGGGCCGGGCGTGGCGTTGGTGTTTAGTCCCATTGACCGGATGGTGCGGGTTTCGCTGCGGCAGGAGGCGCTGGAGGTTCCTCCGCAGGACATTATTACTCGCGACAACGTGACGCTGAAGGTGAATGCGGTTATTTTTCTGCGGGTGATCGATCCGAATAAGGCGGTGGTCGAGGTTTCGAACTACGTGTACCAGACGTCGCAATTTGCGCAGACAACTTTGCGGTCGGTGCTGGGCGAGCAGGAACTCGATGAATTGCTGGCGCATCGCGACAAAATCAATTTGCGGCTGCAGAGCATTCTCGATCAGCACACGGCGCCGTGGGGCGTGAAGGTGGCGAACGTTGAGGTGAAGCAGGTGGATATGCCGGAGTCGATGTTGCGGGCGATGGCGAAGCAGGCGGAGGCGGAGCGCGAGAAGCGGTCGAAAATTATTCATGCGGAGGGCGAATTCTCGGCGGCGCAGCGACTGGTGGATGCGGCGCATTTGCTGTCGACGGAACCGGCTAGCATTCAGCTGCGTTATTTGCAGACGCTGACGGAAATCGGAGTGGAGAAAAATACTACGGTGGTGTTTCCGGTGCCGATTGATTTCTTCTCGGGGATGCAGAAGTTGCTGGGCGGGGGCGCGGGAGCGAGTGTTCCGGCGGCTCCGGGAGAAGCGAAAGGTTAGAGTTAGAACTCATTTTTTATGGCGACGGCGCAGCAGGACACGGAGATCACACTTGGCACGGGACGGATGCTGGCGATTTTTTTCACGCTGGTGCTGGTGTGCGCGTTTTTCTTTTCGATCGGCTTCTCGCTCGGTCGCAGAACTTCGATGGCGGTGGGAAGCACGTTGCTGAGCGTGCCTGCTAACACGGTGGTGCGGCCGATGGGGCCTAAGAATAATGGAGGCACTCCGGCGGCGCAGGCGGGAGATTTCAGTTTCTATAAGGCGGTCGGCGAGAAGAATACCGATGCGGCGCTGACACCGGTGGATAGCAAGAGTAAAGATGCGACGGCGGGGGCGTCATCGTCGTCGTCATCATCCTCGCCATCGTCATCCTCATCAATAACGAGCGGCGATGCAGCGACCAAGCCTGCGGGGGATGCCGGGAATGGTGCGTCCAGTGCCGCGGCGGCGGTGCCTGCCAGCGGCACTTATTATGTGCAGGTGGCGGCGGTGACACGGCAGGAGGACGCGGACTCGCTGGTTGAAGCTTTGAAGAAGAAGCAGTATCCCGGGGTCGCAGCCAGTAATAATTCCGGCGACAAGTTCTATCACGTGCAAGTGGGGCCGTATGGCGACCTCAAAGAAGCGGAAGCGATGAAGGCGCGGCTGATTGGGGATGGGTACAATCCGATTGTGAAGAAATAAGCTGCGAGCTACGGCTTCGAGCTGCGCGCTGTGAAGGCCTCAAATAAAGCTGCAACATTAAAAACGCATGTCATCCTGAGCGAAGCGAAGACCTTATGTATTCTGCTGGCGTCGGCAAAATGCATAGGTCCTTCGCTTCGCTCAGGATGACAAGAATGATTATGGCTGATGCGGCTCCCGATCTTGATCGATTTTTGCATGCTATTGCTGACCCGACGCGGCGGCGGATTTTGCATGCGCTTAAGGAAAAAGGCGGAAACTCGATTGGGAAGGAAACAGGGCTGTGCGCGGGCGATATTGAGGAGCGCGTGAAGTTATCGCAGCCTACGGTTTCGCATCACATGCGGATCCTGGAAAAAGCTAACGTAGTCGAAGCCAAGCGAGAAGGGCATTGGCGCTGGTATCGTCGCAATGAAAAATTGATTGCGGAGATGATGCGGGAACTGAAGATAGAATTATAGGGAGCGGGTTCTGGCGTCCCGATTGACAGATCAAAGGTCGTAACGCGGGGGCTAAAGCCCTCGATTTGAGCCTCGAACGCGGCCCTGAAGGGCCGCTCTTTCACGGTGCTGCGTAGTTCTCATTTGGTCGCCTGTGTCATATGGACATGAGCGACGCCGCTCTTCTGCAGCGCTGCCAAGATTTTTTACAGTGATATTAATATTTTTTGGATTTCTAGGCGCCGGTGGCTGAAGCTTTTTCATCGGCCTTGTCTTGATCTTTAGCTTCTTTGTCTTCTGGGTCGTTACTTATATTTCTATCTCTTTCTTTCGCTGCATCGGTTTGGGCTGGGGTTGATGCATTGGGCGCGTGCTTGCCTTCGCGTTGGCTGAGCGTGCGCACGTGAGAGATGAGATCGGCGACTTCAAACGGCTTGGCCAATGATGGGACGCCGTGCTCCTGCAGGAAAGTTCGAGTCTCCTGATCAGTGCCGGTTGAGAATGTGAGGAGCAGACCTTTCTCGCATCCGGGATGGTTAAAGGCGAGCCAGTCATACATCTCTCGCGCAGTACACTCTCCGGGCATAATTCCGTTCATCACAACGACGTCGTAAGAACCGTTGGTGATTAGCTGCTTCGTGTCCTCGATACTCATGGAGGTAGTGACTTCCGCGCCGGCGCCGACGAGGACATCGCGTTCGAATTCGAGCACGGCTTCTTCGTCCTCGACCAGCAAGACCCGGCCGGCGAGCACGTTTTCACGGCGAGTGGGGATCGCCGGGGTTTCGACTAATGCGGGCTTTTCGCTGGCCAGCAAGCGGATTTCGATGGTGGCTCCGCCTTCGTCGCGGTTGCGGGCTACGATTTCGCCGCCGTGTTCCTTGACGATGCCGTAGCAGATGCTGAGGCCGAGGCCAGTCCCTTTGCCGACTGACTTCGTGGTGTAGAAGGGATCGAAGATGCGGGTTGGATCTTTGAGGCCGGGACCGTTGTCATCGAATTCGACGCAGACGTAGGCATCTTTTGTAAAGACACGGACTTTCAGAATGCCGCTGCCGTTGCCCTCGACCATGGCATCGAGCGCGTTATTGATCACGTTCAGAAAGACCTGCTCCAATTGATGGGGATCGGCGACGACGGATGGAATCTGTTCGGGAAATTCGCGTTCCAGGGAGACGTTATTGACCTTGAGGTCGTACTCGCGAAGCGTGATTGATTCTTCGAGGATCTTGCGTAAATCCACTTCCTGTTTTTGCGGCTTACGCTGGCGCGCGAAAGATAAAAGATTCTGAACGACGCGATGGGTGCGCTGGGCCTGCTTGAAAAGCTTGCGGACGTAGTCGGTAGAACGGGCGTCAAGTCCCGCGCCTTCGAGCAACTGGGCATAGCCCAGGATGGCGGTGAGCGGATTGTTTAACTCGTGGGCTACGCCGGAAATAAGTTGTCCGACGGCCGACATCTTTTCGCTCTGCAGCAGCTGTTCCTGGGTCTTGCGCAGATCTTCGTAGGCGCGGCAGGTCT
>PLBX01000450.1 GCA_003135495.1 Acidobacteriaceae bacterium
TCGACAAGTCTGAGCCGAAGGGGATCACGGTTCAGGAAGTCATCAAGCGCTTCGCAGCCAAGGAAAAGGAGTTCAAGGAGGCGCGCGATCAGTACACGTATCGCCAGGACGTCAAGGTGATGACGCTGGATGGCGATACGCCGGATGGCAGCTTTCAGCAGGTATTCGACGTCACCTTCGACGACAAGGGACGCAAGATTAAAAACGTCGTCTTCGCTCCGCAACCAAGTCTGCAGCGCATCATGATGACCGAGGAGGATTTCGATGATATCGAGAACCGGCTGCCGTTCGTGATGACTTCCGACGAAATTGGAGAGTATGACGTTCTTTACGTAGGCCAACAAAAGCAAGACGAGTTAAACACCTACGTTTTCGACGTTGCGCCCAAGCAGATTGCCGGCAAGAAGCGCTACTTTCAGGGCCGCATCTGGGTGGACGACCATGACTTTCAGATCGTGGAAACTTACGGTAAGACTGTTCCCGATATAAAGAAGAAAAAGGGCAACGAAAATCTATTCCCGAAGTTCACGACATGGCGTGAACAAATCGACGGCCAGTATTGGTTCCCGACCTATACGCGCGCCGAAGACACGCTCAAGTTTTCCATGGGCGACGTGAAGATCCGGGAGATCATCAAGTACACGAATTACCGCCGCTTCGGCTCGAAGTCGAGGATTATTTATGACGGGCAGGAAGTGAAGAAGGCGGAGCCTAAGGCGGATCAGAAGGCCGAGCCGAGTACGGATCAGAAGCCGCAGTGATTTTCGAGACGCGTGAGCTAGGATCCCGCCAAGCCCCCGCCATCCACAACCAGCGAAGTGCCAGTGACAAACGAGGACGCGTCGCTCGCCAGGTACAGAGCTGCTTGCGCGATTTCTTCCGGCGTGCCCACTCGGCCGAGCGGCCGCCTTGCTGACTCCGCGAGAAAATGGCTGCTGTCTTCACCAAGTTGCTTCGCCTCGTCGCGCAACATGCCAGTATCGGTATCGCCGGGACAAATGCAATTGACGCGAATGTTGTGTGGCCCGTGGTCGATTGCCATGGCCTTCGTCAGCAGCACCACTGCGCCTTTCGATGCGCAGTAGACCGCCGCTTTCGCACCGCCGGTTAGCCCCCATCCTGATGCCGTGTTGATGATCGATCCGCCTCCCGCCTTCTGCATGTGCGGAATCACTTCTCGCGACAGCAGGTAGATTGACTTAACGTTCACCGCCATCACCCGATCCCAATCCTCTTCACTGAGGTCGAGCACGGTTGCACGCCGGATGATGCCGGCATTGTTGAAGAGAATGTCGATGCGCCCAAACTCGCGAATCGCATGTTCGACGATGCGATGGCAATCCCCGGCGTTGGTCACGTCGATAGCTTCAAAAATCGCGTGCGCTCCAGATTCATTCAACTCATCGACCACGCGTTTGCCCGCATCAGCCTTTAGGTCCGCGAGAATGATTGAGGCACCTTCGCGCGCGAAGAGCAGCGCTGTGGAACGGCCGATGCCCGACGCCCCACCGGTAATCAACGCAACTTTGCCCGAAAGCCGGCCCGCACTTTTTTCTGAAGAGTGCATACCTTACCGGCTGGCGAGTCCTCCTGCGGTTTCTCCACCATCGCAGGTGTAAACGTGGCCAGTGATATTTTGCGCGTCGTCGGAGGCAAGAAATGCGAAGAGCGCCGCAATCTCTTCCGGCTGAGCGTGCCGCCGTAAAGGAATTTTTCGGTTCACTTCGGCAAGCATTTCATCGGTGTATTCGGCGCGCTGCATCGGGGTTAGCACGTATCCCGGCGCGACGGCGCAGACTCTCACTTTGGGCGCGAGTTCGAGCGCGATCGATTTCGTCAGTTCGATAACGCCCGCTTTGGTGGCGTTGTAATCCGCATAATATGGATATCCCATGACACCGTTGGTCGATGCCGTTTGCAGAATCACGCCGCTGCCGCGCTCCATCATGTGCCGCGCCGCCGTTTGCGCCATGTAGAAGACTCCAGTGAGATTCACGGCTATCACCTTGTCCCACTCGTCTGGCGTGATGTCGAGGAAGTTGTGGCGGATGCTAATGCCGGCATTATTCACCAGTACATCGACGCCGCCCATCAGACGAATCGCTTCCGCGAAGGCAGTTTGGACCTGCTTCAAATTCGTGACATCGGCGTCGAGTGCGCCCGATAGGCTTGGGAGTTCGCTGACAATCTTCTTCCGAGCCGCCGCGTCGCGGTCAAGGACGCACACAACCGAGCCTTCTTCCAAAAAGCGCGCCGCTGTTGCGGCACCGATGCCGCTTGCGCCGCCCGTGATCAGGATTCGCTTCGCTTTCAAACCGCGCACTTGCACCTCCACAAAGTAATCAGGTAGATCAGAATACGCGTCCACCCGCTGCAAACAGTCGTGTCGGTGCTCACGCCCCACACTGAATTCAGCCTTTCCGCTTCAACTCAAACTGTAAATACATCATCTGCCCAATATGATGGTGCAGGTGCGTCGCACATTGCAGAACCATTTCAAGTCTATTTCTTGCATCAGCGCCGCTTCCAGAATAGCCTTTCGACCAGTCGTCGGCGGACTGACTATCGATCGCGTTCACTACCATCTCTATTGCCCTATCGAAATTTTTCAGCACTTCTGCTTTCGACGGCCGCGACGAGTCTGAAAACTCCATTGGACGATCGCGCACGTAACCCGTGCCCACAATCTGCGCGCCCACGTAGTAATTCAAGTTGCCAGTGAGATGTAGCACGAGATGGCCAAAACTGTTTCCGAAGGCAAAGGGCTTCGCCCAAAACTGCTCTTCGTTTAGCGGCGCGGCGAGTTCGCGAAGCGCTCCCGCCAGTTTTTCGTAACGCGTCGTAAGAGCCTCGCCCAGCGTTGTTCTCAGGTCCGTCATTGGTCACTTCCGCATGCGTTAGAAACTTTTTTCGATGGATTGCAACTCGATGCTGCACCCAGCGGCATTGCAGCGCAAAAGCCCCTGCCGAATAAGTTTCACCGACGAAGCATCTGGAAATTTCACAGGAAATTCTTTGTCTCGCAATTGCTCGGACGCTGATCGCAGAGTTTCGTCACCATCAACAAACTCGGCGCGCTCCGGACGCGATGAACCATCGAATATAAGGTTGAAGCGAGCCGAGACCGGCTTGGTTGTAATAACGCCAAGTTTAACCGTGCGCAACTCCGCCAGTTCTTTGCTCGCCTGCGTAATAACTTTCTCTGCTGTTGCAGGATCGCCGGTCAGCTTCGTCAAACGAGTTCGCGAATCCTGCACATCATTTTTGTTTCCTCCCGCCGCCGCGGCGAGTGCGTACATAGTTTGAGCTTTCGCGCTTTGCCCCTGCTTTTCCAGCACCTGCGCCAATCGATTCCCGACTGTTCCTGATTGGCCCAACAGCCATGCCGCGGTAAGAAATCGCACGGCTGGCAAATTTTCGCCACTCTGATATTTCGCCCATCCAATTCGCGCCCAAGATAACGCAACTAATCGCATTGCAGAAAACGCCGATGGTCCCAGGCGATCGAATTCGCCTGCATCGAA
>PLBX01000517.1 GCA_003135495.1 Acidobacteriaceae bacterium
CTTTTCCTTCGTGGACCTTAGTGTCCTTTGTGGTTGATGGTTTACAACTCCCGTCTGTAACTGAACCGAACTTACGCCCAATACGTCCGATCCAGCGTTCGATACTGAATGGCTTCGGCAATATGCTTCGGCTCCAGCTGCGGAATGTCGTCCAAGTCGGCAATCGTGCGCGCAACTTTAAGAATGCGATCATGAGCCCGAGCACTGAGTCCCTGCTGCGCCATGGCGCGCTCCAACAAGCGCTCGCAATCGGCAGATAGTTCGCAGAATTTGCGAATCAATTGCGTCGGCATCTGCGCATTGCAATAGAGTTTTTGCTGTCCGGAAGAAAAGCGCTTTAATTGCACGTCGCACGCGCGCACTACCCGCCCCAGAATACTCGCTGAACTTTCTGCCTCTTTAGTACTTCGCATCTCTTTATAGTTCACCGCCGGAACATCAATGTGAATGTCGATTCGATCCAGCAGCGGCCCCGAAATCTTAGATACGTAGCGCTGAATCA
Organism: Acidobacteriaceae bacterium; assembly: GCA_003135495.1. Lineage (GTDB taxonomy): Bacteria > Acidobacteriota > Terriglobia > Terriglobales > Acidobacteriaceae > Acidiflorens. Next base: position 503 of record PLBX01000517.1, read on the forward strand.
TCGGCGGTGTGCAGTGGCATTCGCGGCTGCGATCATTATGGAATCCACACGGGCAAGGATTCATCGCTGCTGCCAGCATAAACCGCGCAGGAAAAGTCAGCGACATAGCTGCGCGCGCAATGCACACCGTCCCGTCCTCCAGCGGCTGCCGCATGACATCAAGAACGTTGCGTGGAAATTCAGGAAACTCGTCCAGAAATAAAACGCCGTTATGCGCCAGTGATACCTCGCCCGGCCTCGGGATGGCTCCGCCGCCAATCAATCCCGCGTCTGAAATCGTGTGATGGGGCGCGCGAAATGGCCTCAGCCCAACCAGTCCCGCATGAGCGTCCAGCACGCCCGCCACGCTGTGAATCTTGGTTGTCTCCAGAGCTTCCTCAAAAGTGAATGGTGGCAGGATCGTCGGCATGCGCTTCGCCAGCATGGTCTTCCCGGAACCCGGAGGCCCAATCATCAGAATGTTATGTCCACCCGCGCACGCCACCTCAAGCGCGCGCTTGGCCGTTTGCTGACCACGAACATCCTTGAAGTCCACATGAAATTGCTGCGCTTCATTCAGCAGATGGCCGGTGTCGACCTGCAAGCGCGGAATACCGTTGCCCGAATTGATCAAATGAATCACTTCCAGCAAGGTCTTCACCGGATAGACCTCTACGTCGCCCACCATCGCGGCCTCGCGAGCATTCACCTCCGGCACAATAAAGCGCTTCACCTTGGTTCGGCGCGCTTCGATTGCAATCGGCAAAGCACCTCGAATTCCGCGAACTCGTCCGTCAAGCGAAAGCTCGCCCACAAACAGCGCGTCAGGAATCTCCTTCTTGTTCAGGCCCCCGTAGGCGCCGAGGATGCCGAGTGCCATAGGCAGGTCGAATCCCGAGCCTTCCTTCCGAATGTCGGCTGGAGCAAGGTTAATGGTGATTTGCGTCGGCGGTATGTCGTAACCGCAATTTTTCAGCGCCGAGCGGACACGGTCGCGGCTTTCTCGCACCGCCGCATCGGGCAGTCCAACCGTGTGAAAGTGGTCTTCCGTCATTTTTATGCCGGACACATCCACCTCTACTTCAATAATGTTGGCGTCAATGCCGTAAACGGCAGCGCTCAAGGTTTTATAGAGCATAGGAATACCAGCGAGCACACGAAGGGATTAGCAGAGGACGGGAGATCTCTGCCGACAGCATAGCCAAAACCCATGCTCCAACGCTGTGACGGCCATCACCCGGTTACCGTGATGGAACATGAAAAAACGTTCTGTCCTTCAACTCCGCTTTCAGTGCTACATTTAGGGCAATCTGGCGAATTTTCCTCGTCAGAGGAGATCTTTATAAATGCCCGACGAATCTCAACCACCAAGGTCGTCCGAGCCGCCAAACCGGCTCGAGCACGAAGAGAACCAACTGTGGCGCTGGGCGCTCGGCCTGCTCGTTTTAATGGCAGCGGCGGTAGCAGCGCTTTCGTGGGAGGACCTTAAAGATCTTCCCTATCGTCTTTGGGCGATTCCCAGCGGACTTTTTCTCCTCGCCATCCTCTTCGCTACCTACGCCTTCGGCCGCAAGCGCGAGGTTACTGAGCTTAAACATATTTTGAAAGGTTTCCAGAACCAAGCCGGAGTCACTCCCTCGGAAGAACAACTCGATCAGCTGGGCCAGCTAATTCTCCGCTCGCAGCGCAATTTCAAAGAACTGATCGATTCACTCGATGACGTCGCGCTCGCCATCGCGCTCGATGGCACTCTGCGAACCGTCAACCGCCGCATGACGGAAATTCTTGGAGTCACCTACAACGAACTCGTGGGCCATAAACTCGAAGACTTCCTCGGCGGCCCGCCGCACGTTGAGGGTTCAGCAAGCATGGCCCGCTTTCTTGAAAAGCGCAGTTGGTCGGGAGTAATTGAAATTAATCTGAAAAACGGCACCCGCAGGCTTTTTTACGACTGCGTGATCAACGCCATAGTCAAGAACAACGAAGTGACCGGTGCCAGTATCCTCGCCCGCGACATCACCGGAAACCGCGACAAAGAGCAGCGTTTTTCTCAGCTGTTCGAATCCCTGCAGGAAGGCGTCTACATCAGCAATGCCGAGGGCAAGCTACTCGAGGTGAACCCCGCCCTGGTCTCAATTTTGGGCTACGAAAGCAAAGATGAGTTATTGCATCTCGATCCCGCACAACTAAACATCGACGACAGTAAGGAACCGGTGCTGGGGCGGGTCGGCAGCCAAAGCGGCCGCACCCGCACTCGTGAAGTCCGGCTTCGAAGAAAAGATGGCGGAGTCGCCGTGTGCGTCGACACATCAAGCGGCGTGATGGAAGATGGACGAATCGTCCGCTATCAGGGCACTCTGGTCGACGTCACCGAGAAACGTGCCATGGAGCGCCGGTTGCGCCGCCAGGAAGAGTTCCGTCTTCATCTGCTCGAAAGTTTCCCGGATCTCATCCTCGTCCTCGACCTCAATGGGCAATACACATTTGTAAGCGCGCGCATCAGCGAGCTGCTTGGCTATGGGCCGGAGCAACTCATGGGCAAGAACATCGACGATGCGGGAAATACCTCGCCCGAACTCGCCGCCCTCTATCACACCGTCGCAAAAGGCGAGAGTTCGCGTACCTCCTGCGAATACGGCTCGCGCCATCACGACGGCAGTTGGCGCACCATGCTTGGGATGGCAAGCCCGCTACTCGATGCGGAAGGCAAACCCGCAGGCGTGATCATCTCCGTCCGCGACGTTACCACCGAGAAAAAACTCGAGCAGCAGATTATTCAAAGCGAGCGCCTCGCTGCCATGGGACAAATGATCGGCGGCTTCGCCCACGAACTCAATAATCCCTTGACCAGCATTCTAGGAATGGCCGAGTTGCTGCAAGAGGGCGAGACCAGCGAAGGCGCCCGCAAGCAACTTGCCGTCCTGCACAAGGAAGCGCGCCGCGCCGCCGAGATCGTACAAAACCTGCAATATTTCGCGCGCCCGCCTGCTCCCGGACGAAGCCAGGTCAATCTCAATGAACTCGTGCAGCGCACCGTGCAGATGCAAGCCTATCCCCTGCGCAAAAGCAACATCACGGTCGACTTTCTACCCGAGCCCGCGATCCCGGCGATCGTCGCCGATCCCAATCAACTGATGCAGGTATTTCTAAACCTGCTTTTGAATGCGGAGCAGGCCATCCGCGAAAGCCGCGAGAAAGGCACGATCCGAGTCCGCATCGGACGGAAGCCCGACTCGGTATGGATTGTCTTTCAGGATGATGGGCCCGGAATCACGCCTGAAAATTTGACGCATATCTTCGATCCCTTTTTCACCACGAAACGCCCCGGTCGAGGAACCGGTCTGGGGCTGAGCATCTGCAAGACGGTCCTGCGTGAACACGGCGGAAACATCGAGGCATCCTCCGCCCCAGACGGCGGCGCCATCTTCACCATCACACTGCCTTCGGCCCACGGATCGGAAATACCGTCAGTTGGTTCTCAGATTCGATCCTGACAATGCTTGGGAGTCACTCCAATCTTAGTAGGCTATCAACTCTCTTTGACCTTTAAACTCTCCTATCCTTATCTCCGCGAGTCCGGATAGGAGGCATTTCACATCTGCCCGGGCCTCACAAGTGGTGAGGCCGTTTGAGCTCCTTGCCTGTCGCCTGACTCGCACTAGACGGAGATGCCGACGAACCGGCGCTATTCCCTGCTTTTCCCCCGCGTTGATGCGGCGGTTTCAACGTTGTTCCGGAGATGTGGTCGAATGGCACCGTCGCTGCGAAAGTGGGAAGATTGTGAGCTCGCACCTGGGTCGCCGCTTCAAAACCGGACGCGAGTTTGATCAGTGTGGGCTCGCTGAATGCCGTTCCGAAGAAGCTCACCCCCATCGGTACGCCGAACGCCATCCCAGCCGGCACCTGCACGATGGGATATCCTTCTGCGGCCGCCAAGCTCGATGTCCCGTAAATAAAGTGATCCCCATATAACAAATCGGTGGCCCATGCAGGATTATCGGTCGCAGTGACCACGGCATCGAGATGGAACTGACTTAGCGCGGCGTCAATACCATTGACCCCAGAGGCTTGATCAATAGCAATCGCCTGGTTATATGTCATTCCTCCGAACGCTGGCTGAGGATCGTCGCGTCCCGTCGGCATGGTTGCAATTAGGTCCCAAATATCCTGATTGAAAAACGGCATCTCCTCATCGGCGTGCGCATTGTTAAAAGCGATGGCGTCATTCAAGTTTTTGCCGGCCATCGGTACGCCGACTCGCGTTGCGAAGTAATCCTTAACGTCATTTCTGAAATCGAAGCACAACACCAGGGTCTCGCCGTTCGGTGGAGGAAACGTGAACCCCGCAGCATCCAGGTCAACCAGGGTTGCGCCCGCGGCAGTCATTGCGTTCACTGCCGCTTCGAATTGATCCAGCACGATCTGTGGCGTGGTTACGTTCGTGAATCCCGAAAGCCCAGCCCGGGTCACGCCAAGAACGGCGCCTTGAAGCCCATGCGAGTTCAGGAATTGTGTGTAGTCGGTCGGGATATTCTTAGGACGAGTGAAACGGCCCTGCCATCCCAGAGGAACGCCGCCGGTCGCTGCATCGCGTCCATCATAAGTGCGGCTCTGCACCACGCCCAACGCTACCGCCGCGTCGGCCACGGTGCGGCCGTGAGGCCCGAAGGTATCTTGAACGTGAGAGATCGGCACAATACCGGCCCGGCTGGTAAGGCCCACCGTCGGCTTCAGTCCGACCACGCCATTGGCGTTCGCCGGGCACACGATACTTCCATCGGTCTCCGTCCCGAACGACACTGCTGCGAAATTTGACGACACAGCCGCGCCCGAGCCGGCACTCGATCCGCAGGGATTGCGATCAATACCGTAAGGATTATTTGTCTGACCGCCCCACCCCGACCATCCGCTAACAGATTCGAAGGAGCGAAAGTTTGCCCACTCCGAAAGATTCGTCTTACCCAGAATCACCGCTCCACCCGCACGCAGGTTCGCTGCGACCGTCGAATCCTGAAGCGCTGGCTTTCCCAATAGCGCGAACGAGCCCGCAGTCGTTTGCATCAGGTCGCCCGTGTCGACGTTGCCCTTAAGCAACACGGGAATCCCGTGCAAAGGCCCCAGCACGATCCCCTTTTTACGCAACTCGTCAGCGTGTCGCGCGATAAACAGCGCGTCCGGGTTCAGTTCGATGACTGCGTTAACGCCGGGACCGTTCTGGTCGAGCGCAATAATACGAGCAATATATTCTTTCGTCAGATCTTCCGACGTGAGTTTTCCGGACGCCATGGCAGCCTGAAGTTGGGCCACCGTCCATTCATTGTGATCCTTTGGAATATCCTTTGACTGGTTGTTTCCACTAACATCATTCGCGGCTGCCAGCGGCACAGCCAGCAAAGCTGCAAGAAGGAGTAGACGTGCAGTTGGAATCTTCATCTTGTTCCTCCGGGAGAGTTACTACCGCCCGGAATCCTGCTACTCCACGGTGAGATTGTCAAGGGGTTCCTGAAATCTCAGGCGCCCAATAGCGTTTACGGCCTACCTTCAAATAGCGGCCACAGACGGTCAGCGCTGACCCGGTAGATGCCATAAGCGCTCCCATTGTCAAACGTCCGCCGGAAGAGCAATTCCCCCCGCCCATCGCCGTCAGCATCGACTGCGTCAATCAGTTCCATTCGAGGAGTTTCATCAAGATGCTGGGCGTCCGTCTCCGAGAAAAATAGCTTTCTCAACTCGCCCTCAAGATTGGTCCGTGCAATCAGCATGATCTCTTTCGGCTCGCCAATAGTTTCACTCGACCCTGACGCTGCCTTCTGCACCTTCGCGGAAAGCACCAGCACCGGCTCATTTGAGTTAGACAGATCAAAAATATGCAAGGTCACATCTTCGAAATCGGGCTTAGCCAACTTAACTGCGGATTTACCGCTGGTTCGGGTAACCGAAGAATTTTTCGAGGGGTGAGCCGGTTCTTTTGCGCCACCCGCATGAGCCCGAATCTGCGCTGCTGCAAGATCCAGCATCTGATTGCGATACTTCGTTTCTTCATCTGGCTTCACGTCGTAGTTATAAGGCCGCGGATCAGGTCCACCGGCATCGGATACGGCAGCGTATGTTGTGACCTGCGCCAATGCTCCAGCATCCTTTGCTGTTTTCTCACCCGGCTTTCCCGTGCTTGAAGTTGCCGATGCAGTCGCAGGGCTCGGTAAAGCTTCGAACTTCGCATAAACATCACCGCGCGCGTTTGCCTCCGAAGGTGCCCCTCGCCGCAACCGTGGACGATTCGGATCTTGAATCGGCTCATCGGACACCGGTTCCTTCGCTGTCTCCGCCGACGTTTTCACATTCGAAGAGCTTGCCGCAGTATTCGTGGCTGCAGGCGCCGATGTCGCGCCCGGTGCGCCACTCGTAGCTTTCTGCTGGTCCTTTTGCTGCTGATCCTTTTGCGCGTTCGGTTGCTGATCCTTATCGCCAGGAGTCTTGTCCTTCTCTTTCGAACCCTTAGCCTCGGCGTCTTTAGCCTTATCTTTATCCTTATCCGTCGCCTTATCTTTATCCTTATCCTTATCCTTGTCCGCAGCCTTATCCTTGCCCGCGTCATCGGTTTCTGACGCCTGTTTTCGGCGATGCAAAACCGGAGGCCCATCTTTATCTTCATCTTCAATTACCGGCGGCGAATATTTTTTTGCCTTCTGCTTGGCAGCCGCGGCGGCATTCAGCCACGAGCCTTCGGCAATCCAGGTGTGGCCCAGTTGGCCTGGCTGCGTAATCGTGAAAATCCCCTGCGACACTCCGGTATGAAAGGCTTCGTAAACCACTCCAAAATCGAGTGCCATGGGGACAGGCGCCGCTTTATAGGAATCGGCATCGTAAAATTTTCCGTCCATCATTATGGCAATGGGAATTAGCCGTGCCTTCCCCTTGCTCGGCAGTTGCACCAGCCCGATAGCGCGTGGCCCCTTATCGGGTTTGGCTTTCGCGCCATACTGAACGATGGGGCCTTGGGCCATGAGCGACGGAATAATGAGCGACGGAGTGAAGAGCGGCGAATTAATGAGCGCGATCGCAACCGTCAAGATGACGGCGCACATCCCACTGCGATATAACCAAGAACGGCTAGGAGAAACTTGCATGGAAGTTAATGATAAATCCCCAGACTTCAGTACGACGGACGAGAACGGCAAAGAGGTTGCCTTGAAAGACTTTCGCGGCAAGACTGTGGTGCTTTATTTTTATCCAAAAGCCGATACGCCCGGCTGCACCATAGAAGCCTGCGCTTTTCGCGATAGCTACTCCGCCATCAAGAAGACGGGCGCAGTGCTGCTCGGCATTTCCAAAGATACCTCCGCCTCACAGAAGAAATTTCAAGACAAATTCAGTCTGCCGTTTCCCTTGCTCGCCGATCCCGACAAGAAAATCGCCACTATGTTCGGCNNAAAGTGATGGGCATCGCAAGGACCACATTCGTCATCGGCCCCGACGGAAAAATCAAACACCTCTTCAACAACGTAAAACCCGAAGGCCACGCAGATGAAGTGCTAGCCTACCTGAAGAGCGCGTCGTGATGGGACGCCACTCGCGTGGAGAGGGGTCAGTGTGGGACGGGGTTAATGTCGGGAAGGGTTAGTGTGGGGACGGGCGCCCTC
>PLBX01000026.1 GCA_003135495.1 Acidobacteriaceae bacterium
CGTGCCGGGGATCACTCGCATCCATGCCTAGAAATTCATAGTGCTCAGGCTCAACGCGGGACTCCCGCAGCACATGCACGCTCCACTGGAACGGCAACTGATCGTAAGGGTGCATGCCGGGGAATCTGGGAACTGCCGGATTCACGCTTTCAAAATCCATGAAATACAGCGGGTAGCGAAGGGACTCCAGCGCACCGTCCAGTTCCGGGTTAAACCACGGTTCCCCGGTTTGAACGCTGGTGCATGCACGCCGCTGCCGCTCGCTCAAAGGAAAGTCATCCGGGATGTCATTGATGGACTCGACGCCCATTTCCTCCAGTTCTGCTTCCGCGTTCGCGTGGAGTCTTGGCAGATACCCAATGTGGTCATCAGGGAGCGGGGGATTGCAGCGGTCGAAGAACTCGCACGTAACGGGCGACATGCAGTGCTTGCCCGGAATGATGTCGGGTGCTTCGGGCATCGAGAGAACTGTGAATGCCGCTCGCAGTTGGAATGTCAGTTTCGGCTGCAATCGTTTTACTCGCCGCGTCAGGTTTCTGATCCTGAAAAGTCGTCGGACGTCGATAGAGCCGCCATCGAAAACGTAATTCCTGTTGATGTGTGCGAGACAGACCGAAGCCAAATCCACTCCGCAACGAGAGACTACGCGGCTTTGGATGCCGACATCATCGAGATGTTCTTCCTTGACGGAAGTGCCGGACTTGACTTCAACGAGACGCCAGCGCCCGTCCCTGCGGCGATTAAGGACATCGACGCGCACTAACACTCCGTCGTGCTCGAACACTCCCTCGAAGATTGCCGGGACTTCACGGTTGGCGACCAACTCTCGCGTGGTGCGGATCGCCTGATCGAGACCACCGTCGCTGCGGACTTCGACGCCGCCCGGAAACAACTGTCGCGCAAGCATGCCGACTTCGTTCCCCTGTTGCATGATTGCTTTATCGGCAGCATCCGGTTCCGCTGCAAGTTCCGGCTGGTGAACTTGAAAGTAGAGGCGTTTGACGCACTGGCAGCCTGCGACGAATTTGGATTTTGAGATTCTCATCGTTCTCGCTTGCTCGCGGATGATTCTCCCCTTACCGCAGTGCCTCATCCTGCATTCGCTTTACGACTTCGCGAAATTCCCGCATCGCGGAAATCAACTCGGACTGCGCTGCGTTGTCACGGNNCCATGTCGCAGAACTCGCGCATGGCGAAAACGAGTTCTGTTGTGACGGCATGCTCCTGCCAGTTCGAGCAAATCTGGAAGGTTTCATACTCGTTCTCAACACCTTGCCCCTTGTGCCGCTCGGCTTCGTGCAGGCTGAAGGTCACTCCCACGTTCCGGCTCATGATGTTCCCTTTGCTGTCGACGAAAAGGGACGTGAGCACATACGCATTGATGAAGTTGGAGTCGCCCATCATCCCTCCTCTTGCCAGCAGTGCGCGTCCTTAGTGCGGAGGTTTTTCGCATATAGAGAAGCCGCCCGCAATTGGTCTTGCAGGTCAGGGTCATTTTTCGCTCGGGTGATGAAGTACCCCTGCTTCCTGCTTCGCATCCAGCGACTAAGCCAGAGCAGAATAACCGGGGCAAAGTTCGCGAACGGCAAAATCGTGAACCACAGCATATCCCTGTATGGGTTGCCGGGGCGAAAGTTGAAAACGACTAGGAACGTGATCTCAAAGAACAAGGAACCGAACAGTCCGGCGAACATGTAAACAGCCGCCTTGGTGACGGTGTGTAGCATGCCGCCCTCGCTCTCACGCCAAGTTGCTAGCCGACCTTCCCGGCGTGCTCTGCGGACTGTCTGCCAGTGGCACGAGACCAGCATCCAGAACGCACACGATAGCGGGCCGAGCCAGAAGTAAAGCTGTGCCAACCCGGAGAAGTCGTCTTGCGGATTCGCGGCAATGCAGAAAAGCGGAATCACGTAAAGCAACGGACCCAGCACCATGATAGGCACCAGCACGATGTTCAGCACGATCAGTCCGACCAGACTTCTTGCGATGCCTTTTAGGAATTCCATTCTCCTCCTCCAATGCGTGCCCTTTTACTGACTGGACTACGCGCCGAGCGTTTGCGGGATACCGCCATTTCGCTCCGCCTTCGGAGCGACCTTTGGGCTGGCAGCGGTGTCACAAAGCGCCTGCAAGCGACTCCGATACTTCGCAGTCAGATCGGACACGGCGTCGATTGCCTTCGCCGCCTTCTTTAACTCTTTCTCGATTTCGTCCAGATCAATGAACGTGCGACGGACTTCCTCCGCCAGCGAGGAGTTCCGCTGGAGAAAGTCGGGACCCTCGGTTCTCATACGCTCGAAGACGGGTTTGAGCACTTCTAGGTCTCGCGGCAGCCAGTGCCGGGTCGTGCGCAGAACCCAGATGCCGTCCTCCTGACCCCAGCGTCGTTCCCGGTCTAGCTGACGAAGCTGGCTCTCTTCCCTTGCCACAATCACTCCGACCATACTGCGACGTTCCTTGACGTCGCGGACAAGCTTCCTTATGTCGCCCTCGGTGACCGTCGCCTTGTCCTTATTGTCCACGAGAATGCACGGCTCCAGCGGAGCGCCGCTCGGATCGCGATATGCCAAGACGTAGTCGCCGTTCTTCGGCAACTTCTCGCTGACTGCGATGCCCACCCATGTCCGCGCTTCTTCCTCGAAGCTGATCTCCTCCAGTTTTCCCCGTCGAGCCGCCTTGGACATTTCACCTTCGAGTTGTTGGTTCCGCTCGCGAAGCTGCGCGACTTCACGCAGGCAATCTTCGACCCGGCGGATGAGGTTGTCCCTGTCGGACTGAGCGGAGTGCAGTTCATCCTTGTGTCGCTCCTTGATCTCGGCTGTCCGCTTTGCCAGCTCGATGTCGAAGCGAGACCATACGCCTTGTTGGTCGTGATTGTGCTTTTGCGTGAGCAGTCGGAACGCTTCCTCGGCGGAAAGCTGTGCAACGCGAGCGAAGTCCCTTACTCCAAGGCGATCCAAAATCTCCGTGCGCTTCAGTTTCCCCGCGCCGCAACACAGCGGGCACTCGATGGCGTCATTTATTTCGCCGCTTTGCCTCATGTGTCTAGGTATACGGGCACTTCGGATAATTCGTCTGGTTTTGGGCGCAAATCTTCGGTAACACGCACTTTGCTTTCTGGACGATTTTTCCAAAACGCCCGTATACCAAGACTAGAGGGACTGAACCTGACGATCCGGCAACTCATCGAGGAGCAGCGGAGGCGCATGAACTCTGCGAATCCTGCGGAGCGACTTGCGGCGGTTCTCCTCATCCGGGGCGAGCTGACAAAGCAACTCGACAAGCTGGATGACCACGAGATCAGTCAACTACTTGACGATGAGGTCGGGGCAAAGTTGAACCTTTTCGATCCGGAGTCAACGGTTTGCGATGCGGCTGTGACCCGGCTGCGCCGACGCACTAACGACGCAAACGCAATCTGGCTCCATCGAAGGGCTAACGACAAGGGGGACTTTACGCGATGAAACAAGCCGCCATCTATGTGCGAGTGAGCACCGCTGACCAGCATGTCGAGTCGCAGCTTTACGATCTGCGCGAGCTTGCGGCACAGCGCGGGCTGGAGGTCGTGCAAGAGTATCGAGACAGTGGAGTCTCAGGGAAGAGAGCGAGACGCCCCGGTCTCGACGCACTCATCGCGGATGCGCGGCGGAAGAAATTCTCTGTCGTGCTCGTTGCCGCGTTCGACCGGGTCGCGAGAAGCGTCAAGCACTTCCTGCAAGTCATGGACGAGTTCGACAGTCTGGGCGTCGTTTTCATCTCCCGTCGAGAAAACATAGATACCAGCGGTCCGATGGGACGGTTGTTTTTGACCCTGATCGGATCAATCGCCGAACTCGAATCGGACTTGATTCGAGACCGTGTCAAGGCCGGAATGCGGATGGCCAGACTTTCCGGCGTCCGAATCGGACGCGCCCCAATGAACGTCGATAGGGCAGCCATCGTTCGCGACCGCCTCAGCGGAATGAGCCTGACGGCTGTTGCCAAGAAGTGGGGGATTTCCCGCAGCTTTGTTTGCAAACTGGTTAACCGGGCGAGTGCTGGTGACGAAGGGTCTGTACCGACGCAAACCCAAGTTGCTGATTTAGCTGTCGTTCAGCAGTCGAGTCAAGCCGAGGCTCGCTGGTGACGAACTTATACGTTCGTCACCTAATGAACTCAAGGAGAATAGATGAGTGAGATCGAGATGAGGGAGCACAGCTCGTATTCGTCGAGCTTGAAAACCAGTGGGACGATGAGCGGAACCGCAACTTCGCCCTCATGCGAGAGCTTGAGACTGCCGAAACTCGGCTAGTAGAAACGTTCATGGACGAGTGGCAGGATCGTGGCGGCGACCTGAAGATGATGAGATTCGCCTATTCACATTTCCGTAAGCGGCTGCTGTGGGCAGCAGGCAAGCGGAAGAAGGATCGTCCTTACTTGGGTCTCTCAGGATTTCCAACCAGACGATGACTACTGGAGGCAGGGGAGTCTTTATGCAACAGTCGCGAAACGACGAAGTGGTCGGCAAGATTTTCGTCGCCCTCCGTCAGGACATGCGGCGGTGTTTGATCTGTGACGGCGTGTTCACGACGCAAGGCGCCGCCGAGCACGCCGGAACGGTGTGCCATCCATCAAAGGGAGATTCCGACCATGCAGATCGGTGAACCACTTCGGACTATTGTCGTCGAGCCGCTGGAACTTCCAGTCAACGATCCGCAGACGCGTCCTGAGCCTGAGCCAGCGCCTCAGCCAAAACCGGAGCCTGAGCAGGTGCCAGCCAATCGATGAGAGTGCCGGACTACATTTCGCCCATTGTCGGCTACCGTGTTTGGACATGGGACACCAAGGGGCTCAAGTCGCTCTGCGGGGAGCGGTGGCATCCCGGCCAGTCGCTGGCAGCGAGATGCAGGGCTTCTGCTGTCGTCGCACCCACGGTTGGTCGCGTCGAGGCTGTGCATGATGCCCACGAGCCTCCGCAAACCAACTGCACCTGCGGCGTCTACGCGGCGAAGAACCTTGAGCACTTGCGCCACTTAGGATACGAGGGGCGCGGTATCCCCGGCGAGGTCTACCTATGGGGCACGGTCGTGGAGCACGAGCTAGGATGGCGTGCGCAGTTCGCATACCCCAAGAGCCTCGTCTTACGGCCCGACGCGATTCCCTCCGGCACGAAGGAAATGGAGTCCCGCCTGAAGACCCTCGCAGCGTATGACGTTGACATTGTCATCGGCGGCGACGGGCAGCACATCCCCCTCTGCCGCAGGGGCTCGGGCTTCGACGCCGCAGGGCTGGACTATCTGATCGGGAAGCGCACGGAGTACTACGACCGACGCCAACGAGACAGAATTCTAAAGAAGGGCGACCGCGTGGCGATTCTCGGGCGCGGGATCGCTGTGGTCGAGCAGGTTGACCGGAAAGAAGTCCGCGCCGTGCTGTGGAGCAAGAATGTGGTCAGGATTTCTCGCAAAAAAATCGTTTGGGACGAAGGCAACGCAAGATGGGAGACCGACGCTCAATCCCATGAGCATCCAAGAGCTACGATCTAGGGGGATTACTTCGACTTGGCTAGAATAGAGTTCATGGCTCAGTCGAATGTTGAGGGTACTTGCGCTCTGTGCTTGAAACATCGAAAACTGTGCAAGAGCCACTATCTCGGTCGTGTGCTTCACACCTTGAGCAGCGATCCGGACAATCACCCTGTGGTGATGACCCCCAAGCTCATCAAAGCGACGCCGAGGCAACTATGGGCACATTTGCTTTGCGAAGACTGCGAAGCATTGCTCAATGAGCGTGGTGAGAAACCTGTTCAGGCGTTGTTCAATGGTGCGTCTACATTTACTCTTCTCAATCGCATGAACGTTGCGTTAGCCGCTCATTCCGAGAAATCGTACGAATCCTATTCTGGGTCTGCGATGGGGATTGAGACAGAGCCGCTTGCCTACTACGCTCTCAGCATTTTGTGGAAGGGTTCAGTTCACAAGTGGACGACGTTAGATGGACAAGAGAGTTCAATTGACATTGGGAAATACCAAGAGCCGATACGGAAATACCTCCATGGAGAAGCAGGTTTCCCAGACGGTGTCTATGTGAACGTGTCCGCCTGCACTGACGTCGGGTCGCAGGGAATGACATACGCGCCGTCACTCCTCGCGAATACACCGTTTCCCATGTATTCCCTTTTGGTAAGGGGGATTTGGTTTCACATAATTACAACGGATACGCCGCCGTCCGGTCTTGATGACCTTTGCTGTGTTCGCTCAGCGAGGAATCTGCTCTTCAAAGCAGACTGTTCCAAGCCGTTCCTCGAGTCGGCACGGTCGTTCCACGAAACAGCAACCGTTTCTCCTGAACTGAAGAAGGGATAATTTTGTCGAAGTGAGGATGGAAGCATGGCGATTGACGACGAACTCGATGCAATACGAAGCCAGTATCCAGAAAGCAGTTCCAACTTAGGTCTGACCCTCAGCCTCAAGTTGCTGACGAGCTTACCGGGTAAAGCCGGATTGCTGTTTAAGATAGGCGAAGTCCTGCGGAGTCATTTCTCAACTAAGGTGATGTCGGAGCGGTTGAACATTCTCTTTGACGCGCTTGAAGGCATGGTTCGTAGGTTCCAGCAAGAGACCGAACGAAGATTGTCTGCCGTAGAAGATCGATTGAACAGCCCAGAATTTGCCGAGGCATACGTCAACGTCGCCAACATTGCGATCTTCACAGCGAACCCACAGAAAATCCGCGAGTTCGGATCGATTCTGGGCTACGAAGCAGCGTCTAACGACGCGGAGGGTTGGGACGAAGCCGCCGCGCTCATCGCGGACCTCTCACGTCTCACTGAAAGCGATCTGGAAGTCCTTCGGTTGATGGTGAAGTTGCAAGGTGGGAATGTCCGCGAGAACCCGAACGACGCCGAATACAATTTGATGTCCGCAGCATTTGGGCAAGTTCGAGACGAATGGGTGAGGCAGGGAAAGTCTCGGTACGAGCTATACTCTCACGCGTTGCGGCTGTCAGGTTTTGGTTTGGCGAATCCGCTCAACTGGAATCAGAGTTCTTGGGGCCCACAGGATATGGGGTTTGCCCCAACGCCTCGCGGTAAGAGACTGGTGGAAATACTGGAAATTGCAGACCACCAGTGCCACGAGTCCACCGCGTAATCCGCGCTTCTTTCGGCTCCGGGAGATTCGGGTTTGAGTGTTTAGTCCGGTAAACCTATTTGCCCTTCTTTTGCCCGGTAGCCTTGAAGTCTGCCCCAAGCCTATCGAGCATTTCATAAGTATCAATGCAAGGCACTCCTAGCGCCGCGCACACGTCAGGGATGCGAACTTTCTTCGCGTTTGGATGCCTGTTCGACTCGTGACTGACAACTACGCCCTTCGTGTGAATGGCGTGCGCGATCAGCCACGGATCGGCTCCGCTCAAGAATTCGGCGGCGTGCTGTTGCTCGTAGCTGTCCACTACGTAGTCCGCAACCGTTTGCATTGCTTTTTGCACGTCCGCATCTGCCTCTACAAATAATCCACTCTGGCGACGGGTCTTCATCCACTTGGCTAGATCATCACCGGGTTCCTCGTTCGTCACATTCTCTTGATAAACCATCTTGGGACAGCGAACCGTTCCGGCGTTGATTTGCTCCTGCAAAAACGCCCAGAACACTCCGAATGTTTTGAATTTGTAAGGACCGTTCTTCGCTTGAATGAATACGTTCGAGTCAAGCCAGTAAGGTGGGGTTCCTGCCATTTAGCGTCTCGGCAACCCCTCAATCAGTTTTGGAAGCGTGCCTGTCTTCACGCCCAGCAGTCTCGCAGCTTCGCGGTATGAGACGCCCTCAGCTTGGAGCGCTCCGAGGACGGTTTCCGTTAACCTACGACTGTTGCGGATCGGCAGCGTAAAGTAAAAGTTCCCTCCCCCTTCGGACGGCTCTTCTGCTTCTTTTTCTTCGCGCTCTCTCTGCTTCTGCTGTTCTTTTTCGAGCAAGCTGAAGAATTGGTTCCGGTTGATCGCATTCAGTTCGTAAGCTCTTCGGAGAATCACAATCGTGCTGACNNATTCTGAGCCGTCTGTTCAGTGAATGTGGCGGGCAGGGATTTCAGAAAGTCGGCGTGCGGGACCAAGACTTCCGCCGCGACACTGTTGCAAAACGTCTCGACGGTATTCCTGAGTTGAGCCGGAATGTCCTTCGGGTCTGGATTCGAAATGCCACTTCTGTCGATCCAGACATGCACAAGTTCATGCACCAGAGTGAAGATTTGCGCCGCTTTGGAATCCCGACCATTTATGAAAACCAATGGCGCTAGGTCATCGCTTATGACGAAGCCCCGAAATTCGCTGACGGATAGCTTGCGACGAGTATTTCCCCCGACGATTCCACTGCGCATAACTAAAATTCCAGTAGCTTCCGCGCTACGGGTCAGTTCACGCAAGAACTCATCCCACGTGTGAGATGTTCGCCTGATCTGCTCAATAGAGAGCACGGCGGTCATGTCCGTTGCCACTCGATCAACGCCGTCTGCAACCCGGAATTTCCCTACAAAAGGGAGGCGCTTGACGTCACGCGCTTCCAGATACTCCCGATACCACTGGTGCTTTACGAGGACGTCGTTAAGCAAGTCCAGAAAATCTGGGCTTGCCTTTGCAGGACGACCTTCGACTACCGTTCGGAGATCGGGTATCGGGGTCTTTTCGGCGGGGGGTGCTGAGAGAAATAAGAATCCAAATGGAATCCGAAGGCTCCTCGCCAAGTCTTGCGCTTTACCGAACGGGGGATGCGTTTCGCCACGTTCCCAAGCCTCGACTTCTTTCGGATCAGCCCCAAGAGATTTGGCTAACTGGGCTGGAGAGATTCCTGTGCGCTCTCTTGCCCACTGAGCGACTTTCGGAGTAATGAATGCTTCAGTCACGGCGTGTGTAGAACGGCACATTCTACTGCAAAATATGACTTCAAACGATTAGATCGCGAGGCTCCATCCGTTAGGGGAAGAGTCGATCCTGAATCTGAGCGAGTTCCACTTGCGCGAAACACTCTTCGTCGTCATGCGCCACGTGATTGACCCGGGTGCTTACGGGGTAGAACCGCATCAGCCCAGCGTCGTAGGGCTTCAGCAAATCGGACGCCGCACCGTCATCGTTCATCCCCGGATCAAGCCAAAGGTCGTAAGAATCAGGATCAAGGATGACGGGCATTCGGTCGTGGACGGCTGAGGTCACAGAATTTGGCGTCGTGGTCAGAATGGAGCATGTTCTTATCCAATTGCCTTTGGGGTCCTTCCAGCCGTCCCATAATCCCGCGAATGCGAACAACTCACCTTCGTTCACCTCGAAGCAATAGGGCTGTTTGCTTGTTGCCGTGCGCTTCCACTCGTAGAAGCCGTCTGCCGGAATCAGGCACCGTCGATGCTTGAGAGGATCACGAAACGCGGGCTTTGTCGCTGCTGTTTCTGACCTCGCGTTAATCATGCCTGCCGCGCCGGAGGAATCCTTCGCCCAAGACGGAATTAGTCCCCACTTCATCAGCGCAAGTTGCCGGACTGGCTCCTTCGGGTGCTGGCGGATCGCCGGAACAGGTTGTGTGGGAGCAATGTTGTAGCGAGGGTTCCAATCATCGTCCCACGGATCACAGTCGAAATACTCTTCGACAAACTGCTTCCGCCGCGACAATCGGTATCGTCCGCACATGGGGAAGACTATGCCAGAATGGAAGGCAGGGCTAAGAATGTCCTCCTGTTGCCGGATACTTTTCTTCAACGCCATTCTCAACCGCATCAAGCAGCATTTTGAATTGCCGAAGGCGGAACTCAAGATAGCGTCTGATGGCTTCAGGGTTGCGGTTCTGCATATACGGCAAGTCCAGCATCGCTGTCTCTGTATCGAAGTCCGCAAATGCGCTATCCAAAGAGTCAAGCACTCTTGTGAGATAACGCTTCTCCTCCGGTATGGCTGCAAGTCGTGTTTCCGCTTCCTTGGTGCTTCTTCCTGAACAAGCGGCAGTAAAGTATTCCAGATACGAGGCGTCCAGAGATGCTGAGAGCGCATCCGCCAGTCCGGGTGTCAATTCGAAAGCGTTCACGTCCTTCACCCGCATGCTCTCAACTTTGCCTTTGCTGCTCATCTTTTCCTCCAGCTCGGAATTGTACTGCCTCTCACAATCATTGTGCCCACTTCCCTGTTCGCGAAAGTCGATAGCGCACATTGGGAGAATTACGGCGGACCGGGGCACGGTAGTGAGGGTCGCTTCGGAAGTGGTACTTCCTCGACGAGTTCTAATATCTGCGGGTATTTCGGGTTGTCATTGAACCGAACTCTGTACCCGTGCTGGCGGTGCAGTTCGGCGGCGAGAGCGGTTGTCGCAAACGCATAGCGGCTTTCCACATAGCTCTGGGTATCTTCAGAAACAATGTCAAAGCGAATCTTTTCCTCTCCATCTCCTAACAGATTCTTTCGATACGGACGAATCACTGCTGCTTGCCCTCTCGCCGGGAATCGAGTAGCGGTTCCTTGAACCATCGAACGCGCAATCGTTCCCGGCTTGTATCCGCGATCTACGTCCGGACCTCCGCGAGTCGCCGCAGCTTTGGCAGCTTTATCCACTCGTTTCAGAACTGGCGATTTCTTACCCAGAGTCCATTCAAAATGGACCGTAATTCCGGCTTTGGAGTGCGCCGAAATCAATTGGTTCCACAGGTCGGCATTCTCTCTAGGCTCACCGTGCCTGTTCCTCCAGTCATTCTTCTTCCACTCTCTTGCACGGATCGTGTTGTCTTTGACATATTGCGAGTCGGTGAAGACCTGCACCCGTGTCACGCTTTCCCACGGACCACTCTCGCGAATCCATTTCAGAACACGAATACAAGCAAGTAGCTCCATCCGATTGTTGCTGCTTTCTCCGCATCCGAAATCAACGATCTGTTCATCCTCGCGGTCTAAGTGGTCTGGATAGTGAACAATCGCGGCACAGCCAGACCTGCCCCCCGGATTCTTGTAACAGGAGCCATCCGTCGAAATATGAATGGCGCGAGGATCGGGCGGCATTTCCCAATTATATTGGCGCTAGTAACAGATGGACACTGCCAAGCCCTTTTCATCATGTTCAGGGTTACAGACGTGAAGCGCCTTGCCCTCATGCCGCCGCAGCGCCGTCCAAGCTGCCACCGCCGCATCCAGCAGATCGTCCGCTCCGACGCGAAGCGGTCTGTTGGCGAGGTGCCGCTCGATCTCTGGAAAGAGAGGGCTCAGAGCGGTGATCCTTTCCGCTGCTCCTCTTTGGTCTTCTTGTTATGCGTCATCGGGCGGCTTTGGTTGAGTGCCCAGAAACACACTTCCGGGTGAACCTCGAACGCCCACTGCTGGCACTGCGGCGTCACCGCGTCGTCCACGAGCTTGATCTTCGGGGAAATGCCCCAAGCCTGTCGGCTCAGCTCCCTTCCGGTCCTCTGTCGATTGACGGCGCTCGCCTCCTCGTAAGTCGTCGCATGCACTGCGGCGCGGCATGGCGCAGGGAACACGCTGCTGCCGCGAGGTCGCTTGAGCAGCTTCCGGGCGGCGAGGTCGCAAGCTCTCGGACGGTCGAGGAGCCCGATGGGGATGTCGATACCGAGGCAAACGAGATCGGTTGGTCGGTTTCCTAGCAGAGTCGAAAGATCAACCACCTCGACCGACGTGGCAAGAGAAGATGCTTCGACCTTAAACGCAACCCATCCTGCACGACATCCATCAACCCCTGCCACGAACACTTGATCTTATCCTCGCATGTGTGCCGACCGTTATATCTTAGAATAATATCTCGACCATGCTCACAGAATCCCAAGTGATTGCTGCGGTTTGCCGTTTTCTCAAAAAGAATGGTTTCCGCGTGACCCAGCATTTGTCCGAGACGCAGCATGGAAGGGATATAGTTGCGATCTCTCTAAACGGCACGCAAGAAATCACGATAGAAGCAAAGGGAGAGACAAGCTCGATGGCTCACACTCGCCGCTACGGAAAACCCTTTAACTCCGGGCAGGTCGAAGATCATGTCGCGAAAGCTCTGTACTGCGCTGCGCGGGACGCTTCGCTGGACATGCTGGCAGGAGTTGCATTTCCGAAGAATACGGCTCACGTTAAATGCGTCCAGAAGATTCTTCCGGCACTCAAGAAGCTTTGCATCGAAGTGTTTTGGGTTCGATCTGACAAGAGCGTGGAGGTCGAGCACGTCTGGAAGACTTGGGGTACTGCTTGCATGAGACAACCTCTACCGAAGCGAGGTGACAAGTGATCATATTCCGCGTAGTCGGACCCTTCAAAGTCCGTCGGTCACACGAAAGCGGCGGTCGAATAATCGCGGACGAAAATGTTAGAGAGTTCTGGCAGTCCTATGGAAAATACGCGGACTATCGTGGCTGCTACGTTTTCGGGAGACGTGCGGGAAAGGGCTTCACCCCGGGCTATGTCGGAAAAGCGACCAAAGGGCTGAAACAAGAGATTTTCACGCCGGACAAGCTGAACAAGTATCAAAAGTTCCTAATTCAGCGCAAGAAAGGTGCTCCGATTTTCTTCTTCGTGTTGGCTCCCGTTCGCAAAGGAAAGGCAAACCTGAAACAGATCATGAAGGTGGAGAAATACCTCGTAAACCTCGGTGTCACTGCCAATCCAAAACTAGTCAACCAGCACTATACGAAACCCGAACGCTGGGGTATTCGTGGATTGATTAGAGGAGGTCAAGGCAAGGTCGCCAGAGGCATTGGCGACTTCCGTCAAATGATGGGTGTCACCTTTTGATAGCCCCTCTATTAAGGAAAGGACGAACGAGTGGGCGAGACTCAGACTATGCGAGTCAATTACGACAGGATCACGACGACCATTGAGCGCGAGTGGCTGGCGGAAATCATCGCTGGCACGAAAAAGATCGAGTACCGCCAGATCAAGCCCTATTGGACAAAGCGCTTGGCGAAGGTTTCGATGCCCTTCGAACTGCGACTGCTGAACGGGATGAATCCGCCAGTCCCAGAAGTCACGGTGCTGATCCATAGGATCAACAAGGATCGCCGTGCTGGAGAGTACAGACTGCATATCAAGAAGGTTTTGGGATTCAAACATTGGGACAAGCGGCGGCGGAAACCTAAGCGCTGAGTCCAAGGTCGATTGTCATGTTTTCATCCGTTCGCGCCGTTCCACTTCCAAGTCCCCGGCTATGGCACGCGCTTCGTAGGGATCGCGGATAGGAGCCTTGTTGTTTAACTTCGCGCCTTCTTCGTAGAAATCCGCTTTCCCCAAGCCATGTTTCTTCCCGGCACGTGTGTGCTTGTCTATGGCGACGCCGGGAATTGGACGCGGCTTGTCCTTGTCATACACTGGCGGAACGGCTGGTTCCAGCTTGGTCTCATCCAGCGAATCCCAGGTCAACATCATGCTATTGCCAAGAAGCTTCCATTCGGACTTAATCATGTTGATCGCGTTGTCAACGATGCGAGACTTCTGTGTGCGAACCAAGGCTATGACCGCGTTGATCGTGAACACGTGATCGTGCTTCTCTTTCCAGTTGCGGTGAAGAACGTCGATCAGAATCGGCATCGTCGGCTGTCCCATGCCAACGTCTTCACTGGCGATCACCTTGAGACGGTTCCACAGGTTGGTGTAGTGCGACTTGTTAGGCGATTCCATCATCTCGAATGACCAGTAAATCGCCTGTTCTTCGTATCCCCGGCGAATGCACTTCTGGATCGCGCTGGCTACTTCGTCTACGGCGTAGCCGTGCCACGTTCTCATGTGTTCTGGTGCAATGTTCATAAGTGTTAGTTACTCGCAGTAGTCGTCTTCTGGTTCGTCTTCGTAGCACTCATGACCGTCGTTGTCGCCAACGATGGGATCGTAGTCCGTGTACCAGTGGCGTCCGCGTGGCATCTCGAAACAGCAATATTCATCGTGCCAGCGTGCTTCATCTTCATCGTGGATCACCTGATCGCAGCCAATGCACTTCTTGGGACGGTTGTAGTTGGACTCACGGATCGCTTCACGCTTGGACTCCCAATTCTCTGCGCGTTCTGGCGTGAACTCTGGGAACTTTGGCTTGAAGCCGGGACAGACGTGCGCTGGTTCGTTCCAGTGAAGAACCGCATCCCCGCAGCGGCGGCACTTGGGGAGTTTCCCACCAGTCTTCAGCCATTGCTGGTAGAGTTCTGGATAGGTGTCCTTGTTGGTCAGCGGACGGGACTCCCGGCGTTGGATGGACGCTTGTTTCTTGGCAGCGAGGATTTGCTTTGCTTCTGGCACCAACTCACCAACCGTCATTTCTTTAGGTGGTCTACTTACTACCAAGCCTTTTCTTCTTGGTCTCACGGTCTTATGTCCCAAGCCTTTTTAGGTGTTGCTGTTGTAGGTCACTAAGACATCCAGCAGACGCCAGTCGCGGCGGCACGCCGCCACTAGGTGCATGACATAGTGAACAACAGCCTGCACAACATCCTGAAAGATTTACAACATTTTGGAAGAACATACTGAGAAACACCCTACACCGTAAACTCAACGGGTGGTCACCGTTCAACTTGCGGACGGAATCCGTTGAACTTACGGTAGGTCTCACCGTTGAACTTACGGTAGGTATCCGTTCAACTTGCGGCTGGTAGCCGTTGAGTTTACGGTAGGTCACCGTTGAGTTTACGGTAGGTCTATTCATCATCTTCTTCCTGCACAGCGGTCTTCTTGGTGAACTTTCCCCGACTATTGCGCCGCTGGCTGGCGGCTGTTCCCTTGCGGCTGCCGTCCTCATAACGCGCTGGACGTTCTTGGTCGTAGCGTTGGCTGGGACGCTGGTGCGCATCCAGCATCTTCTCCACCACGAAGTATTCTGCGTGCGGTGTGTTGTTATCATCTTTCCACGTGCGTTCAAGGATGACACCGTCGTTCACGAATCGTTCGATGAGTTTTTCCACGGTGGACAGGGACTTGCCAATTTTCAATGCCAGCTTCTTTTGGGACATCCAGCACCAGCCAGTTTTCTCGTCCGCGAACGGCGACTCCGCGTCTGGATAGCTGGCTTCTTCGTTTCGCATAGCGAGAACGGCGAGTTGAGTCAACAGGAACCGCGCCGTGGCGTTCCAGTCGTATAGATTGGAGTCTGTGATCTTCCGCGCCAGCGAGTGTTCTTCCTGTGACCGGAACAACTCTGGATTGGCTTTCTTGATTTCTTGCGCCTTGGCGAATGCTTCCTTACTCATTTGGTCTATGCCTTGTCGTCTATGCACGATTCACGCTGGTGAGGCGCTGGTGGAAGCGTTCCGGGGACTGGCTGCATAGACAACGTTAGCCAGTCCCCGCGCTTTGATCTCTTGCGAGAACCACCACTGACTAAATACTGCGGACTCGATAAATTGCGATTGTTCATGTCCGCTTGTACTAGAAGCCAAGTCAGCGTCTAAAGAAGGTTGTCGAAAGCCAGTTTCTTTCCATTAACTCGCGACCGAATCTGGAAATTCCCATTGTTGTTGGCGTTTTTGTCCGTCAAAGATCGCCGATGAGTTTGCAAAAGTAATTCGCGATCCATCTGAGAGAGGACTTTGTGAGTCGATACCGCGAGATCAGGCTAGCGACGGCTGAAGTGGTTGGCATCTGCGTTCTACGGAGGGTAAGCACGGAAAAGGCGCATGCTGCGATTCGGGACATGATCGTCGCCAATCCCGGCATGTCCTACCAGCAGATAGCGGACCTGCTTGGTTGCTCCAGATGGCTTGTTTACCAAGTTGCAGTTGAGTTCGACGTGCGACGACCCAGAGGCGCAGGCAGTCCGTCTCGCCGCAGGGAGACGCGGTGAAGCGCAAGAAGCATTTCGATTCTCAGCGTGCGTTCGAGTTCATCTGGCAGGACGCGGATCAGGACGGAATCTGGCTCGGCGATGCGGTCGAATTGGCGGCAGAATTTGACGTGTCCGAGGATGCTGTGGAGGCGGTCCTAGACGAGCTTCGCACCAGACGACTCATTGAGAAGCTTTATACGGGGAAATACATCATCGTGAACTGGCGGGAGAAGGACGAGACGGTCGCGAACTTTCTAGGCTTCTAGCGAGAGGCAGCCGTCATCATTCTGAACATCAGATTGATCCGTCTGCCCGCTCTGTGGCTCTCGACCGTTTCGCCGCTTGATTTCCCACGCCTCGTAGACGCAGCGTGCGGTCGAATCGAAACGGTCGTAAACAATTCCGTCCTCGACCGCAACGACGTGGTTCGCCTGATGCAGGATGAACGAGCCTTTAGGATAGCGCCGCGCAAACTCGCTAGCCTTCATGCGCGGCTGTCCCTTCTTGGCTGGGAAGGACAGCTTGCGGACGACGCCAAGTTCCCCCTTTTCAAGGTAAAGTTTGATGTTGAATCCCATTGAGCGGTACGTTCCCTGCAACGTATAGAGAACATCCCACGCTTCGGGGAAGGTGTAGCCGCCTGCCTTGGAGAGCGCACGGACTTGGCAGTCGCCTTCGTCCAGTCCCTTCGGCTGGCGGAATCCAGCACCAGCGTCAAACTTGCGGAAACTGCCTGCCATTTACGCCATCCTCGGCTCGTTTGCTCCAGCCGGATCGAGCGGAATCCCCTTGCAGTTGACCGAGTACCGCACGCCAGCGCGTCCCTTGCACTTCGGCACGGAATGCAGGTGCGTCTCATTGGCTTCCGAGGACAATGTGATAAGCGATCCCTGTTTGGCAAGGAACTTTGTAGCTGCGTCGCCATTCACAGGCTTCACTACGAAAGGACGTTCCGCGCCAGTGGAGACGATCCACACTGTGGCGTCATTTCCCCGGTCTTCGTTGTGCTGATGCG